>JAFYBD010000212.1 GCA_017540385.1 Lentisphaeria bacterium | reverse complement strand
TCCCGATCACGGCCAAAATACCCGAAATCCGCGCCGCGCTGAAATCCCATCAGGTCATCGTCGTCTGCGGCACCACCGGCTCCGGCAAGACCACCCAGCTCCCGAAGGCCGCGTTGCTCGAAGGCTTCGGCCGCGCCGGCAGGATCGGCTGCACCCAGCCCCGCAGGATCGCGGCCTCCGCGCTCGCACGCCGCCTCGCCGCGGAGACCTCCTGCACCTGCGGACGCGAGATCGGGTATCAGGTCCGGTTCGACGACCGCACGGACGACTCCACCGTGGTCAAGTTCATGACCGACGGCATCCTGCTCGCGGAGACCCAGAATGACCCGAAGCTCTACCAGTACGACTGCATCATCCTCGACGAGGTCCACGAGCGTTCCCTCAATATCGATTTCCTGCTCGGCTACATGAAACTCCTGCTGGCGCGACGCCCCGAACTCCGCGTCATCATCTCCTCGGCCACGCTCGACGCCGCCCGCATCGCCGGATTCTTCGGCGACGCCCCGGTCATCGAGGTCGGCGGACGCGTGTATCCGGTCGAGGACGTCTACCTCGAGCCGATTCAGGACGAGGAGCTGGCGGAATCCGTCGCGCGCGGGGTGGAGTACCTGCTGGACCGGGGCGAACGCGGCGGCATCCTCGTCTTCCTGCCCGGCGAACGCGAAATCCGCGACTGTGCGGACATGCTGATCGGACGCGATTATCCCCATACCGAAATCCTGCCGCTCTTCGGGCGGATGACTGCCTCCGAACAGGAGCGCATCTTCGCGCCGCAGTCCTCGAACCGCCGGATCGTGCTGGCGACGAACGTGGCGGAGACCTCCATCACCATCCCCGGCATCCGGTACGTGGTGGATTCCGGCCTCGTGCGTCTCTCGCGCTACAACCCGAAAAGCGGCATCCAGGAACTCCGGGTCGAGGGCGTTTCCCGGGCGAGTTCGCTCCAGCGGCGCGGACGCTGCGGACGCGAACAGGAAGGCGTCTGCGTACATCTCTGCTCCGAGGAAACCCTGGCCGACGCGGCGGAGTTCACCCCGCCCGAAATCCAGCGCGCCTCCCTCGCAGGCGTCATCCTCCAGATGGCCGCGCTGAAACTCCCTCCGATCATGCAGTTCCCGTTCGTCGACCCGCCGTCGCCCCAGCTGATCCGCGAAGGCCTGACCACGCTCACCGACCTGCACGCCATCGACGATTCCGGCGCGCTGACCGAAGAGGGCCGCCGCCTGGCCGAACTTCCCGTCGGGCCCCGTCTCGGGCGCATCCTGCTCGACGGCGTCGACCGGGGCGTCCTGCCCGAAATCCTGCTCATCGCGTCGTATCTCTCCATGCAGGACCCGCGCGAACGCCCCTTCGAGAAGACGAAGGAGGCCGACACGGCGCAGCGCCAGTTCGACGTGCCGGAGTCGGATTTCCTGAGCATCGTGAAGCTCTGGCTGGCGGCCGATGCGGCGTTCCGCGTCTCCAAGTCCCAGTTCCGCAAATTCTGCCGCGCAAACTACCTCAACTTCCGCCGGATGCAGGAGTGGCGCAACCTCTGCGCCGACCTCCTCGAATACCTTCAGCCGGACACTCAGCTCGCCGATCTCGGGATCGAACTCCGCGCCGACCGGTCCGATCCGATCCACAAGTCCCTCATGGGCGGACTCCCGCGCCGTCTGGCCTGCTACGACCCGGAGAAAAAACTGTATTTCGACCGTACGGGCCGCATGTTCGCCATCTTTCCCGGTTCCGCGCTCGCCAAGCTCAAAACGCCCCCGCCGTGGATCCTCTGCTTCACCATCATGGAGACCAGCCGCGTCTTCGGGCGCTGCTGTGCAGCCGTCGAGGGGGCGTGGCTGGAGGAGATCGCGCCGGAGCTCTGTTCGCGCACCTACGACCGGATCGCCTGGGACGAGACTAGCGGGTTCGTGTTCGCGCGCGAACGCGTCTTCGCCGGAGCGCTCCCGATCCATCCGGGGCGCAGATGCCATTACGGCCGCGTGAATCAGGAGGAGGCCCGCGCCGTTTTCATCCGCGAGGCGCTGACCCCGTGCCGCGTCAGGGAACAGGCCGCGCCGTGGCTCACGCGCTGCACCGAGCTCGTGCGGCGTCTGGAGTCGCTGGAGGCGAAACTCCGCCGGAACGGCTCCGTGCTGGACCGTCACGCGCTCGAACGCCATTTCCTCGCCGTCCTCCCGCACTGGATGTGCAGCGTGTCCGACGTCCGCAAGGACTGGACCCGCAGGCATCGTTCCTACGACCCGAAACCCGAGGACGTCGCACTGGTCCCGCCGGACTCCATTTCGGAGATGGATTACCCCGACCGGATCGAAGCGGGCGGCGAGAGTTACAGCCTGAAATATGTCTGCGATCCCGGCGAGGAGGACGACGGCATCACGCTGAACCTGCCGGAATCCCACCTGAACCTCATCCCCCGCGCCGTCTCCGAGTACCTCGTGCCCGGATTCCTGCGGATGAAGCTCGAATACATGTTCCGTTCCCTCACGAAATCCCAGCGGAAGAAGCTCCTCCCGCTCGACGAATGTGTCGACGCGTTCCTTGACGGCCTCAAATCCGGCGAGATCTATCCGGCGCGGAATCTGCCGCGCGTGCTGGCGGCGTTCCTCCGCACGTTCCGCGGCTGCGAGTTCGACGAATCCGCGTTCGACGAGATCGAGCTTCCGGAGTACCTGATCCTCAAATTCGCTGTCCTCGACAATCACGGCAAACTCCTCCGCGTGATCCGTGAGCTCCCCGAGGTCGACGACTCGGTCGAGACCGTCTCCAGCCGCCACGCCGCCGCCCGCAAATGGGAACTTCACGGCGAGACCGCCTGGCCCGAATCTCTCCCCGAACTCCCGGACTCCGTACGTCTCAGTCACGGGAAGGGCCGCGAAGTGTATCCGGCGTTCTTCCGCGAGCGTACCGGTGACGGCATCGGCTGCGCGCTCTTCCTGGACGAGGCGGAGGCCCGCGCCGAACACCGCCGCGCCGTCCTGACCCTCTTCCGCATCCGTTACCCGGAAATGTTCACCCACATGCGGAGTCTGGCGAAACTCGGCCGTCCGCTCGAACGCGAGTTCTTCTCCGACGACCCGGAATGGCGCGCCGACCTGACCGACAACGCCGTCGCCCGCGCCATCGGCCGTCCCCCGGAAAACCTCCGTACCGCGGCTGATTTCGAGGACGCCTGCCACGACCTCCGCGACAATCTGGCCGACGCCGTCCGCGAGGACGTCGCATCGCTCCTGACCCTTTTCGCCGCCTACGATCCGGTCGAATCCCGTCTCGAAAACCTCCCGGAGGACTCGTTCGCGGACATCGACGTGAACCGCCAGCTCGCCGTGCTCTTCCGCAAAGGTTTTCTGCGGACGCCCGAGGCGTTGTCGCGTTATCCGCGTTATCTCCGCGCACTGCGCGTCCGGCTCGAACGCGCCGACCAGTCCTACGGCCGCGACCGGACGAAAGGCGAAGCCGTCGCACCGTTCCTGGACAAATTCCACCTGCTGTACGACGCCGGAGTCAGCATGGAGGAGTGTCGCCCGTTCTTCGATTTCTTCCTGCTGATCCAGGAGGCCCGGATCGCCGCGTGGACCCCGGAACTCCCCACGCTTCGGAAAGCGACTCCGGCGGTCCTTCAGGCCGCGTTGAACGCCATCCCGTTGTCGGCGATCCCCGGCCGCAAATCCTGAGCTGTCACGACCGGTGGAACGCCCTTTCCCCGTAAAAACGAACAATTGTATCATGTTCCGGGGATATATCCCCGGACGACATCATCCCGTCCATCGCGTAAAAGAGGATTTTTTCTGTAGTCTTACCTTGATTTTTCAGACTATTTGCGATATATTATAATATCTTAAAAAACTTGCGGCTTGAAGCCGCTCAACAAGCCAATTCTGGAAAGGCCGAAAACTCTTATGGAAAGAAAGCTCTTTGGAACCGACGGAATTCGTGGACAGGCTAACACCCACCCCGTGACCCCGGAAATCGCCCTCAACCTCGGAAAAGCCCTGGGCAAGATCTACGTGACCAGCCAGCATGCCGGCACCGCCGTCATCGGCAAGGATACGCGCCTCTCCGGGTACATGCTCGAAACCGCGCTCACGGCCGGCATGGTCAGCACCGGGATGAGAGTCTTCCAGACAGGCCCCATGCCCACCCCGGCCATCGCCCACCTCGTCCGTTCCATGAACGCTTCCTGCGGCGTCATGATCACGGCCTCCCACAACCCCGCCAAGGACAACGGCATCAAGGTCTTCGGCGGCGACGGATTCAAGCTCCCCGATGAAGAGGAAGCCCACATCGAAGAGATCATGGCCGGCACCATCAACGGCGTCGCCGGCGACAAGATCGGCAAGGCGATCCGCCTCGACGACGCCCGCGGCCGTTATATCGAATTCGCCAAGCAGACGATCGGAAACATGAACCTCCGCGGCCTCCGCGTGGTCCTCGACTGCGCGAACGGCGCATCCTACGAAATCGCCCCGACCATCCTGCGCGAACTCGGCGCGGAAGTCATCGCCGACTCCGTCTCCCCCGACGGGATCAACATCAACTACAACTGCGGCGCCACCCATCCCGAGCGCATCTGCCGCCTCGTGCGTGAATACCGCGCGGACGTCGGCATCACGCTTGACGGCGACGCCGACCGCGTGATCTTCAGCGACTGCCACGGCAACGAAGTGAACGGCGACCGCATCATCGGTCTGTGCGCCCTCGATATGAAGGCGCGCAAACGCCTGCCGAACAACACCATCGCCGTCACCATCATGAGCAACCTCGGCCTCGTGGACGCCATGAAGAAGAACGGCATCACCACCGAGATCACCCCCGTCGGCGACCGTTACGTCATCGAACGGATGCAGGAGAAGGGCATCTACCTCGGCGGGGAGCAGTCCGGCCACCTCATCTTCCTCGACTACGCGACCACCGGCGATGGCATCGTCTCCGCGCTCCACGTCCTCAAGCTCATGAAGCAGCAGAACAAGCAGCTCCACGAGCTCACCGGATTCATGGAAGAATATCCGCAGAAGCTCTCCGGTCTCAACGTGAAGCAGAAACCCCCGCTGGCCGAAATCCCCGGCTACACCGACCTCATCGCGAAGGCCGACAAGGAATTCGCAGGCACCGGCCGTACCGTGATCCGCTACTCCGGCACCGAGAACAAAGTCCGCATCCTCGTCGAATGCAAGGACGAAGCCCTCGCCCAGAAGTGGCACGACACCATCAGCGACTTCCTGAAGAAGGCTCTCTGCTGACATCACACTCAGGCGGCACACCTGCGGCGCCGCCAACTCTTTCCCGGCTGGAGCGGACTCTCCTGCCGGGAAACGGCGACCGCACCGCCACGATCATCGCCCGCCATGCACCATCGGCGGGCTCACTGCAACAATAGGATGTTCCCAATATGTGCGGAATCGTAGGATATACCGGGCCGAAGCCCGCTTTCGCCTTTCTCATCGACGGACTCAAACGTCTGGAATACCGCGGCTACGACTCCGCGGGCATCAGTCTCCTGAACGACGACTCCGTCCTGACCGTGAAGTCGGTCGGCAAAGTCGTGAACCTGGAGGCGAAGCGCCCCTCCGGACAGAAACACATGCACACGGGCATCGCCCACACCCGCTGGGCCACCCACGGCATCCCGAGCGAACGCAACGCCCATCCGCACACCGATGAAAAGGGCCTCTTCGCGGTCGTTCACAACGGCATCATCGAGAATCATGCCGACCTCAGGAAACGCCTCGAAGCCGCCGGACACAAGTTCGCCTCCGACACCGACAGCGAAGTCATCCCCCACCTGATCGAGGAATTCTACCACGGCGACCTCGCGGAAGCCGTCGCGGCCGCGCTCCATCAGATCTCCGGCACCTACGGCATCGCGGTCATCTCCGCCATGCACCCGGACACCATCATCACCGCACGCCTCGGCAGCCCCATCGTGATCGGCCTCGGCAAGGACGCGAACATGGTCGCCAGCGACGTGACCGCCCTCGTGACCTACACCCGCGATGTGATCTAACTGAACGACGGCGAAATGGCGATCCTCACGCCCTCCCGCGTGGACCTCCGCACCCTCGCGAACGTCCCCGTCCAGCGTGCGGCGTCCCAGGTCTCCTGGGAGATTTCCGCCGACGGAAAGGGTGTGTACGACCACTACATGCTCAAGGAGATTTACGAGCAGCCGGAATCCGTCGAGAACACCATCCGCGGCCGCCTCAATTTCAAGGCCGGGAACGCCGTTCTTTCCGGCCTCAACCTCACTCCGCGCGAGATGGCGCAGATCAACCGCATCGTCGTGGCCGCCTGCGGCAGCAGTTTCCACGCCGGTCTCGTCGGGTCTTACTATTTCGAGGACATCGCGGGCATCCCGGCCTCCGTCGAACAGGCCGCGGAGTTCCGTTACCGCAACCCCATCATCGAGCCGAACACGCTCGTGCTGCCCATCAGCCAGTCCGGCGAGACGGCCGACACCCTCGCCGCCGTCCGTGAGGCCGTGAACAAGGGCGCCATCGTGGCCGCGCTCTGCAACGTCGTCGGATCCACCATCGCCCGCGAGAGCGGACGCGGCATCTACCTGCACGCCGGACCCGAGATCAGCGTGGCCTCCACCAAGGCGTTCACCTGCCAGGTCACCGTGCTGCTCATGCTCGCGCTCCTGCTGGGCCGCAACCGCCGCCTGAATCACGAATGGGGCGAGATCCTCGTGAAGGAGATCGAGTCCATCCCGGGCCTGCTCCGCCAGGTCCTGGAACAGGCGCCCCGGATCGAACAGATCGCGAAGGCCACGGCGCACGCCGACGACCTCTTCTACATCGGTCGCGGCTGCCTGTATCCTGCCGCGCTCGAAGGCGCGCTCAAGCTCAAGGAGATCAGCTACGTCCACGCCGAGGGCTACCACGCCGCCGAACTCAAGCACGGCCCCATCGCCCTGCTGGAGCCCTCGGTCCCCGTGGTCGCGCTCTGCAACAGCATCCCCGGCAAGGACAAGATGCTCGGCAACATCCAGGAGTGCTGCGCACGCCGCGCCCCCATCATCGCCATCGTCTCCGGCGACGACGACTGCTGCGACAAGTTCACCGACAGCATCATCCGCGTCCCGGACAGCTCGCGCTTCGTCGCGCCCATCACCACCGTGGTCGCGCTCCAGATATTCGCCTACTACTTCGCTCGCGAACGCGGCTGCGAGATCGACCAGCCGCGCAACCTGGCGAAGAGCGTCACGGTCGAGTGATCCCGATGTCCGCAGGCATGGATTCCGAGCTCATCGTGAAGGCGGGTTCGCCCCCGCCCGCGCTGGCCGGCGTCCGATGCGTCATGATGGATCTCGACGGGACCGTCTACGAGGGCGATGCGCTCTATCCGACCACGCTGCCGTTCCTCGACGCGCTCACGCGCCACGGGATCGCGTGGGGATTCGTGACGAACAATACCTCGCGCAGCATCGACGCCTACGTCGCGCGTCTCCGCGGTATGGGCATCCCGGTCTCCGGGCCCGAACAGATCGTGACCCCGGTCCTCAGCGTCGCCGAAGCCTTCCGCACGGAGCATCCGGCGTTCCGGCGGCTTTTCATCCTCGGGACGGACGATTTCCGCCGCGAACTCTGCTCGTTCGGGTTCGACGAGACCGCCGATTCCCCCGACGACCGCCCGGACGCCGTCGTGACCGCGTTCGACAAATCCCTGAACTATCCGCGACTCTGCCGCGCCGCGTGGTGGATCCGCAACGGCGTGCCGTGGTTCGCCACGCACCCGGACGTCTTCTGCCCCACGCCCGAACCGACCTGGCTGGTCGACTGCGGCGCGATTACCGCCTGCCTTGAGACCGCCACCGGCATGAAATGCGGTCGCGTTTTCGGAAAGCCGAACCCGGACATGCTGCAGGTCATGATGAAACGCCTCGGGCTGCGCCCCGCCGAATTGCTGATGGCCGGCGACCGCGAGCACACCGACATCGAATCCGGCATCCGCGCCGGAGCCCGCACGCTCAGGATTTCTTCCGGCGTCGGCGGCGGCGTCTCCGAAACCCGCGCCGATTACTGCGCGCCCGACCTCGGCGTCTTCCACCGCGCGCTCTTCCCGACCGACTGATTCCCGGCCGTACCCCGGGACGCGCGCGCCTTTTTTCGAAAAAAAACGGTGCGGGACTTGATTTCCCCGGCAGGCATGGTATAGTACAGAAAAACGACTTCAAAACCATCGCCGGACGACCGCGTCCGAGGATGCGCGTCCCGGTTCGAATCCAGTATTTCCCTCAACCCTCTTCAATAAGGAACAAGCAATCATGAATCTCGCGAAAACAGCCCTCGCGGCGGCGTTCACGCTGAGCGCCGGTTTCCTGGCCTACGCCCAGAACCCCATCATCAACAGCGCGTACTGCGCCGACCCGTCCGCCCACGTCTTCAACGGCCGCGTGTATGTCTATCCCTCCCACGACATCCCGGCGCCGTATGACTTCAGCCGCAAGGACTGGTTCTGCATGGCCGATTACCATGTGTACTCCTCCGACAACCTCGTCGACTGGGTCGACCACGGCGTGATCGCGGACCAGAACTACGTGCCGTGGGTGAACCGTCACTCCTACAGCATGTGGGCGCCGGACTGCAACGAGAAGGACGGCAAGTATTACTTCTACTTCCCCGCCGACAACCGCATCGGTCTCGCCACCTCCAATACTCCCTACGGCCCCTTCACCTGCGAACCCGAACCCATTCAGGGCGCGGGCGGCATCGACCCCTGCATCTTCATCGATGACGACGGCGCGTGCTATCTCATCTGGTCCGGCCAGGGCATGCGCATCGCCAAGCTGAAAGACAACATGAAGGAATTCGACGGCGAAGCGAAGACCATCCAGCACGACACGCCGAACCGCGGCCTGAAGGAAGGCC
>JAFYBD010000211.1 GCA_017540385.1 Lentisphaeria bacterium | reverse complement strand
GATGGCCAGGATGTCGTCGAAGGCTTCGTAGAACGGGTTCTCCATCTTGTGGTCGCCCATCCAGGCGGCGATCAGCGCGCCGCCGCGGCTCACGATCCCGAGCTTGCGCTTCAGCGCGACGGGGACGTGTTTCGCCAGCAGTCCGGCGTGAATGGTCATGTAGTCGACGCCCTGTTTCGCCTGGTCCTCCACGACCGACAGGATGGTGGCGCGGTCGAACTTTCCGGCTCCGGCGCGTGCGGCGATCTCGTAGACCGGGACGGTGCCGACCGGGATCGGGGACTGCCTGATGAGTTCGCCCCGGAAGAGCGCCAGGTCGCCGCGGGTGCTGAGGTCCATGATGGTGTCCGCGCCGTATTTGAGGGAGGTTTCGAGCTTTTCGAACTCGTTCTTCGGACAGCTGGAGGTCTGCGAATTGCCGATATTGGAGTTGATCTTCGTGCGGAGCGCCCGCCCGATGCCCATCGGCTTCAGGCTCGTGTGGTTCACGTTCGCCGGGATCACGATGGTGCCCGCGGCCACGCCGTCCCGGATGAACTCCGGCGCGAGGTATTCCGAGGCGGCCACTGCGGCCGCTTCCGGCGTCACGATGCCGCGCTTGGCGGCGTCCATTTGCGTCATCTTAGCTTTCATGCTGAACTCCTTTGTGTTCTCGAGCAGGAAAGCATCCTCCGGCAAATCCCTGCGTTGGCATGATCCAAATCAGGTCCCGCGCGCCGTGCGGCGCACATGGGTCGAAGCCCTGGCGGCTTCCTCTCAGCCCGTTTCGGCGGACTCCCCTGCTCTCGGTGTGATATGTGATTGTTGGTTGTGTCAGTCGCTGATCGAGTCCGGGGACTCCTTCCGTGTTTTGCCGAATCCTCCCGGCTGCGGGTACAGCAGGCGTTCGTCGAGGGCGAAGATCCAGCCCTCCTCCTGCCCCGGCTCCAGGAACGATTTCACGATCTTCCATCCGTGGTCGTACAGGTACGACGCCTGGGAAATGCGCGGCCACAGCAGCACGCCGTATTTCGCCCCGAACGCCTTGTAGACGTCCTCCGGGAACGTATCCCCGCCCAGGCCGGGCGTAGTCCAGGTCAGCAGCAGCGTCCGGCGCGGATCGACGGAGTACGAGAACATCGGATCCATGCCCCATTGCCACAGGTGGTCCGGATCGTAGTAGAACAGCGCGGGGAAATCGCTCCAGTCCAGATTCACCACCTGGCCGCCCGCCGGGACGTTCTCCTTCAGAAACGCGGTGATGTTCGGCAGCGGATGCACCAGGACCTGCGGACATTCTTTTTTGAAATAATGCGAGGAGTACACGCCCAGGATCAGGGACAGCGCGGCCAGCAGACCCGGCACGCCCCAGCGGAATATCGCAAGCGGGAGACGGAAACCGTCCGAGAGCATCTGTTCCAGCATCACCGGAAATGCGATCGCGACGAAGGGCCCGGCGTATTCGACGGTTCGGGCGGCCACGAGGACGCCCGCCGTGAACCCGCACGCGAAAACGGTGACGGCCAGCAGGTTCGGATCGGTCCGTTTGAACCCCTTGCGTTCCACGATGCGGATGTACATCATGAGGATGCACCAGGCCATGAGGTAGAGCGGGGAGACCGTGCGGTTGAACCCGAAGTGAGGCGAAAGCATCTCGCTCGGCTTGGAGAGCCGGACCCCGGCCATCATCGGGGCGATCAGGGCGTCCCACGACTGGACTTTCCAGATCGTGAACGAATTCGGGAACTGCGGATGCAGCAGCAGCCCCAGCAGCACGGCCGCGAGCGACATCACCGGCAGCCAGAGTTCGCGCCAGCCGTCGCGGGGGATGCGCGTGAGCGCGAAAACGAGCGGGACGATCACGATGAAATGCGGGTTCGAATAGCTCCACGCGAAGCAGAACGACAGGATGCCCATCGCGATCAGACGGAACCGGAAGGAGCCTTTCGCGAGGATCCCGGTGGAGAAGGTGAGGAACGCGATGGAGAGCATGTGGGGACGCAGGACCGAAAGACGGAACGTGTAGTTCGGCACGATCAGGGCGACGAGCGGTGCCCCCAGCAGCAGGAGCAGCGGCCTCACGCCCAGCCGCCGCGCCGCGAAAAGACAGCCGAGAATGGCGAGGGCGGAGAAGAACAGCGCGGCCGCGTGGAACGGCGGCTGCGGGTCGATCCCGAAGAGCTCCTCGACGGAGAAAATGACGTTCAGCGCGGCGTGGTACATCAGCTCCTTGTCGGCGAAATGGCTCTTCCAGACCGACATCTGCGTCCACGGGAACTCCTTCGCCATGTAGACAGAGGGGCCGAGCTTCGCCATCATCGCGTGGTACAGCGAGTCCTGGGAATTCTCGGCGGAGGGCATCACCAGCACCCGGAGCGCCCCCAGCCAGAGCAGCGGGATCAGGAACGCGCAGACGAGCATGATCCTCCCGGCCGGGAAAGCACGGCGCGTGCTCGCCGGAGACGTCGTCTCGGGCGCGGGTTCCAGGGGTTCGGCTGTGTTCTCGGGGTCCACGGTCAATCGTTCCGATCAGGGGTTGGGTGCGAAGAAAAAACCATATCTAAATAAGATACAGCCGAAATGCCGGAACTTCAACCGGAAAGCGGAAGATATTTCGCGTTTTTTCGGGACGCTCGCGGGACGCGGTCACGGCAGGGCCGCGCGGACGAACGCGTCGATCTCGCTGCGGAAGCGCGCGGGATTGAACGCCGCGGCGTGTTCCGTGCATGCCGCAGAATCCCACGAGGAGACGGATTCGAACTCTTCGATGGCTGCGGCCAGGGATTCCGGCGTCTGCTCGCGGAAGAACAGCCCGGTCCGGCCGGGGAGCACGGTCTCGAGCGCGCCGCCCTGCCCCAGCGCGATGACCGGGGTGCCGGCGGCCTGTGCCTCCAGCGGGACGATGCCGAAATCCTCAATGCCCGGGAAGATCAGCGCGCGGGAATTCGCGTAGAGTTCGCGGAGACGTTCGCGGGAGCAGCGCCCCTCCCAGGAGATCAGCGGGGAACCAGCCGCCAGACGCTGAACGCGTTCCCGTTCGGGTCCGTCCCCGGCCACGACCAGACGGCGGCCGAGCCTGATGCAGGCCAGGACGGCGAGGTCGACGCGTTTGTACGGCGTGATCTGCCCGGCGCAGAGATAGGCGTCGCGCGCGGGGGAGCGGGTCGCATCGGACGCGCCGTAGAACTCCACGTCGACAGGCGGATGGATCACGGAGGATTCGCGTCCGTAGACCCGGCGGATGCGGTCGGCCACGAACGCGCTGTTCGCGATGAACCGGTCGACGCCGTCGGCGGAACGCCGGTCGTAGTCCTGCATGCGCCGGAGGAAGAGCTTCATGGCGAGCTTGCCGCCGGGTCCGGCGGCCTGGTAGTAGAGGTCCTTCATGTCCCACAGATAGCGCATGGGGGTGTGGCAGTAGCAGATATGAAGCGCGCCGGACGGCTTGCGGACGCCTTTTGCTGGGCCGGATTCGCTGGAGATGATGACGTCGTATCCGTCCAGCTTCAGACGGCGGAGCGCGGCCGGCATGAGCGGGAGGTATTTCTGGCAGTCCGTGCGCGCCCCGGGGAGACGTCCGATGAACGTCTCCGTGATCCGGTGCGAGGTGAAGGGCTCGCCGACGGCGGCGGGATTCCAGGCGTGAGTGAAGATGTCCGCCCGCGGATACAGGCGGCAGAGCTCCGCGAGGACGTTCTCGCCGCCGCGCATGGAGGTCATCCAGTAATGGATCAGCGCGACGTTCATCTGGCACCCCGGCATTTCAGGACTTCGGCGATGGTGGCGAAGAAGATATACACGTCGAGCCACACGGACCAGTTCTGGATGTACCACATGTCGAGCGCGATGCGCTTCTCGTAGCCGGTCTCGCTGCGGCCGGATACCTGCCAGAGGCCGGTGATGCCGGGTTTCACGCGCGAGAAGACTTCGTAGTCGGCCCCGTAATACGGGATCTCGGCCTTCACGATGGGACGCGGCCCGATCAAGGCGAGTTCGCCGGTGATGACGTTGAAGAACTGCGGCAGCTCGTCCAGGCTGGTCTTCCGCAGGATGCGCCCGATGGGGGTGATCCGGGGGTCGTGCTCGAGCTTGAAGTTGGCGCGCCATTCGGCGGCGAGCTTCGGGTCGTTCGCGAGGATCAGTTCGAGCTGGTCCTCGGCGTTGATGTACATCGTGCGGAATTTCCAGACGCGGATGGGGCGGCCGTTTTTGCCGAGGCGGTCCGCGCAGTAGAAGACCGGGCCCCGGCTGGAGAGCTTCACGATCACGGCGAGGCAGAGGAAGACCGGGATGAGGAGCACGATGCTGAAGCAGGCGAGGACGAATTCGAGGATGATCTTGGTGATGCGCGGGATCACGCGCAGCAGCTGGTTGCGTATCTCGAGCCCGGCGATCTCGTGGATGCAGACCGGGGAACCCCAGGCCACGGGCAGGCCGATGTTGTCCGCCATCAGCAGAATCTGCCGGAAATGCTTCATGTAGACCTGGATGTTCTTCTGAATGGCCGGGGGCGGCAGGCAGCAGATCAGGAACCCTGCGCCGTGACGCGCCGCGATGGACGGAGCGTCCTTCAGGGAGCCGAGACGGTCCGCGATGCGTTCGTCGTCGTCGACGAATCCGACGACCCGGAGCCCGAAATGCGCGTCGCCGGCGACCTCTTCGGCGAGTCTGCGGCCGCATTTGCCCGCCCCGGCGATCAGGACCGGTATCTGCCCCACGTCCAGCCATTTCAGGACCTTTCGCACGAACCCGCGCACGAGCTCGGCGAAGACGATGTTCAGGGCTGCGCTGACCACGATGACCACGCGGGAGAACTCCTCCACGCTGCGTGAGAACGTGAGGTAGCAGAAGAGCAGCAGATACGTCGTGAGGACCGTGTAGACCATCCGGCGCGTCTCCTCCACCTGGTCGAGCGCCATCCCCGGGTAGAAGAGATTGCCGTGGTACAGCCGGACCACGGACGCGAGCAGGACAAAGATGAACAGGAACGGCCACATGGCGGTGTACGTGGACATTTCGTAACGTCCGCCCATGGCGTGATAGACCAGGGCCGTGCCGAGCCAGCTGGCCGAGAGCGTGAAGACGTCGGCCAGGATGAGGAAGAGGATGCGGATGCGCCCGGAGTTCACGGCGTCACCTCCCCGCGGCGATAGACCGTGCAGATGCCGCGGCTCCCCATCGGGACGGTCTCGTCAAGCGGGACCCAGTCGCCTTCGGACGGCGGAGGCGAGGGAGCGTCGGACGATTCGGGGACGGTCACATAGAAATCGGCGTGGTCGATCCCGCGCACCATGCGGCCTCCGGCGAGGTAGGCCGACACGCAGTATTTGCTGTCGTTTTCGAAAAAGACTCCGGGAGCGGCGGCACATTCGTAGTCGGCGCTGTCAAACGCCGGAGCGGCCGCGCGGGAGTGCGCGGGGGCGTGACTGCGGATGATCTCCGCGAGCAGGAGCGTGCCGGAGCGGACCGCCTTGTGACGGGGTTCGAAATAGTCCTTCAGCAGCGGCCCGAGGCAGTGGAAGAGCGCGCCGAAGACGTACGCGGCGAGCAGCACGGTCGTGGCGGGACGCGTCTTCACGCCGGGGATATAGCGCCCCAGCAGGACGGCGATGGCGCAGACGCCGCAGAAGGTCCAGCCGAACCCGAGCGGGGAGACCGGGACCAGGTAACGTATCGAGAACATGACCGTGCGGTCGTACAGCACGATCTGGTTCACCACCACGAGCGTGTGGACCGCGATGATGACGAGCAGAAGCCGTTCGGCGGGGGAGAACCGCCTGTCGCGGAAACGGACCGCCGCTCCGATCAGGGCCGGGACGCTCCAGAGCGGGTCGAAGGCGCGTTCGAACGTGAGGAAGACTTCGAAGAGCATTTCCTCGTCGGCGCGAAGCGTCTCACGGACGAAGAGTACGACCGAGGCCAGTGCGAACGCGATCCCGGCGGCGATGAGCATGGGTTTCAGGCGGTCGCCCGCAAAGACGCGCACGATGGCCACGGAAATGCCCGACATCAGTACGGGCGTGGCCGCGGCGATCAGCACGGCGTCGGCGAGCGAAGGGGCGCGTCCCGCGAGCGCTTCGAAGAGCGTCAAATAGCGCACCTCCGGGGTCGGGAGCGCAAAGATCGCGTTGTTCACGACCGCAGGCACGCAGACGAACGCGGCGGCGAGCAGGGTCCCGGCGAGGCTCCGCCACGGGAACCGCGCATGATACGCCTCGTACACCATCGCGCCGAAGAGCACGAGCCCGCAGAAGAGGATCATCTCGGACCGCGTGATCATCAGGAGCCCGGAAGCCGCCCCGAGGTACAGGTACCGCCCGGGCGACTTGCGGCGTTCCGCGATCAGAAAAACGGCGTGGACCATCATGAGCAGCAGCAGGCATTTCAGGTTCTCGCGCAATCCTGTGCCGGAGAGCCGCAGCAGAAAGGGGTTGATGACGTAGATCAGGAGCGAACCCGCCGCGATCGTTTCGTCGAAGACGCGCCGCATGATGCCGAAGAGCGGGAAAACGGCCGCCGCGAAACACCCCGCGCTGACCAGTTTCGCGGCCGTGAAGCCGCCCACGCCGAACAGCCGGATCAGGACGCCGCAGAGGGCGGAGTGGAACATCGGCACGCGCGGATGGAACGCATAGGCCCAGGACCCGCCCGCGAACGCCTCCGCCATCGGAGCATAACGGTTCGCCACGTCGCGCTCCGGCACGTCCATCAGGTACGCCAGAGGGGCGGCCAGGCAGATCGCGAGCAGGAAGAAGAACACGGACGCACTCAGGGGACCGGCATGAAAACCGGAGCGCCCGGGAAGTGGATTGGTGGACGGGGCCGGTGCTTTCATCGTCGGGTTCAGCGGTGCAGGCAGATCACGGTCAGGATCAGGAGCACGGTCTCCAGCAGATACGCAGCCGTGTCGAAGAGGTTGCGGTCGAACGGCGGATTGCCATTTTCCGCGCGTTTGACGAGGTACCAGGAGACGAGCCAGGAAAAGAGGAACATGGCAGCCGCGCCCCAGAGCCTGCGGAAAACGAGGATGAAGCCGAGGATCAGGATGCAGCCTGCGATCGCGCCTTTGTTCCGTTCCTGCCTGGGAGCCTTGATGAGCTCCGCGCCGGATGCGGTCGCGGCCACGCTCAGTTCCGCCCGGGCGAAATACGCGCAGAGGAACACGGCCGTCAGCCACACGGACCCGCCCGCGCTGATGACCGAGTGGATCATGATGGCGCGGACGATGAAGACGAGCGCGCCGAAAAACATCGGCTGCGCCGTGAAGCGGTCTGGAGGAGCGTCGGCGGCGTTCGGGAAGAACCGCATGGCGAGCCGGGCCGCGCCGTTGAACCCGCGCCAGCCGGTGAGGAGTTCCAGCAGGAACGCGATCAGGATGCCCGCGAGGGTCGCCCCGGCGACGGATCCGAAGAGCCAGACCATCGCCCACGCGATCAGGGTCGCGCAGAGACCGACGAAGAGCCCGATCGCCGGGAAGAAGACGGGGAAGTCCTCCGGGATTTTGGAGGGAGTCGGCAGGAACGGCAGCGGCCGCCCCGTGGCAAGCGTCCAGACGGCGGAAAGTTTTTCAAGCAGGTCGTTGTTCACTGGCGTCCTCCTTTCCTGTGGCGGGTGCGGCGGTCGGAGCGGGCGGGACCCATCCGGTGTGTTCGCAGTAGGCTTTCAGCATGGCGTCGCGGACGACTTTCGCAAGCTGTTTGCGGTTGCGTCCCTCGGGATAGATGAGGGGCAGGATGTAGACGTCCGCGGTGGATTTGCGGTTGCCGAGCAGCGCCCACAGGTGCGGCAGGAACGTCGCGTCGCCGTACCACGCCGGGTGCATGTCGCCCGGGGCCGGGTGATAAATCGAGATGACCGGCTGGATCGGGATGTCGGTGCCGCAGACGGTCTCGAACGGCGTGGTCTTGAACTCCTTCAGCCCGGACCGGCCGTCGGAGGTGGTGCCCTCGGGGTAGACGATCAGCGGGACTTTGTGGCGGAGCGTGTCGCGGAATTGCTCCATGAGCCCGCCGGACGCCTGCCGGGAATCGCGGTCGACCCAGATCGGGCGGGTCATGTCGGTGTACCAGCCCAGGATCGGCCAGGACTTGATCTCTTTTTTCGGCGTGAACCTGAGCCCGAAGATGGAGGCGTGCAGGAAGACGTCAACGTAGCTCTGATGGTTCGCGACCACGAGCCCGCCTGTCTTCTGATACTCCTCCGGCGAACCGTGGACGACGGTGCGGATGCCGAGGATCTTCACGATGCCGCCGCCCCAGTATTTTGTCTGAAGGGCCATGCGGCTGATGCTGTGGTCCTCCTTGTAGAGGTAACGGATCGGAAGGCTGTAGATGCCATGCCAGCTTCCCCACAGGAAAAGAGCGATCACGCGATAGATCCTGCGCAGAATCCGCATGGCTCAATCCTCCGGGAATACGACGTTCTGGAAGAAGTGTTTCCGATAGCGCTCCGGTACGCGCCACATGTCGACCATGATCGGCAGGTCGACGGAACCGAATTCATAATCGAAAGCCGGCTCGCCGAGGAGTTTTCCCCCGAGGGTAAGATAGCCTTTCAGGAGCGGCGGCACGGCCTGGCGGATGCGGTCGTGATCGGCCCGGACCCGGGCGATCTCCTCCTCGGACGGACGCGGGAGCAGGAACTCTTTCCGGGGCTTGAAGAAGACGTTCCGGGAGATGATGCCCTTGTCTTTCAAGTCGTCGTAAACGGCCCAGGCGACGGCAGGATGGTCGTCCTCCAGGCTCACGCAGCCGCAGAGATAGCGGCACCCCGAGCGCAGCGTGATGGTGGCCATCCCGCTCCAGAGCAGGGTCACGACCGCGCCGTTGCGGTAGTCCTTGTCAACGCAGGAACGCCCCACCTCGATGGTCCTGGGCAGATAGGGTTCGACTCCGGCGACATTGTATTCGCGGGCGGAGTACATCTTCTCCGGGTCGTTGCCGGGCTGGCCGATGGCGCGGTAGGTGCCGATGGGATTCGGATTGCCCTTGCTGTAAACGATCAGATGCGCCGCGCCGTCGTCGAACTCGTCGTGGTCGAATTCGTCGCGGTTGGCGGTGTCGAGGCCTCGGTTCTGTTCGCAGTTGAATACTTTGTACCGGAGTTTCTGGGCAGCGAGTATCTCCTCGGGGGTCTCGGCGAACTTGAGCAGATAGTTGTCGTTCTCCTCGACAAGAGGCGGGGTCACGATCTTCTGAAGCAGATTGTCGGTAGAAAAGTCCACGGGATGATCCTGTGTGAAAGGCTGAACGTTAGATTTCGTATAATGTAGCCCCGCTTGACGCTTTTTTCAATAGCGTTTGACGCTTTTTTCGCGTCTTTTTCCCTAAAAAGGCGTCCGACGCGCCCTTTGCCTGAAAAAAGCACGGAAAATGTTAGTTTTTTCGTTAAGATAATTTAGGAATCATGCGGAGGGCCGCTGCCGATCGCGCGCACACCGGTTTTTCGCGAAAAAACGACGCGCCGTCTTGAAAACCCGGTCCCGGGCGAGTATAGTATCCATTCGGGAATATCAACTGTCCATTCAGGAGCCAGCATCATCATGATCTCACGCAGACGACTCACCGTCCCGCTTTTCGGACTTTTCTTCGCCGCACAGGCTTTCGCGCAGGGAGGGGCAGCCGCGCCTCGGAATGATGCTGCCGCGTCAGCGTCGCATTATTGGACCCGCGGCTTAGAGCCGGCAACCAACACCGAGGCCCAGGTCGAGTTTCCGGCATCCGTGCCTCAGTGGGGCATGTTCGAAGTGAAGATCACCGGCTTTCCCGGTGACCCGGAAAGAATCCACGGTAACATCATGAGGGGCGATGTGGTCGACAGCTTCGCCGAGGGATTCCGCGATGGCGATCAATGGCGCATACGGTTCATGCCCAGGATGACGGGAAAAAACACATTCTCAATCGGCCCGGTCAAGGAAGAAGAGGGGCAATGGTATCTCCGGGGCAGCTTCGAGGTGACGGCACCGGAACCCGGCATGCACGGCCCGGTGCATCCGGCGAAAAAGTTCCATTTCGCCCACGAGGACGGTACGCCGTTCTATCCGGTCGGCACCACGTGCTATGCGTGGCTGAACCAGCCGGAGTCCGTGCGGAAACAGACCGTCGAGACGCTGTCGAAGGGATACTTCAACAAGATCCGCTTCTGCATTTTCCCGAAGCACTACGTCTTCAACGAGAAGGAGCCCGACCTGTATCCCTTCCTGCTGAAGGAAGGCAGCGACAAGGAATACGACTGGGACTACACGCGCCCGAATCCGGCGTATTTCGCGCGTATCGACGAGGCGGTCGAGACGCTCGGCAAGCTCGGGATCGAATGCGACCTGATCCTGTTCCACCCCTACGACAAATGGGGATTCAGCAAGATGCCCGCCGAGGCGAACGACTTCTACCTGACCTACATGGCCGCCCGCTACAGCGCGTACGCGAACGTCTGGTGGAGCTTCGCCAACGAATACGACATCATGAAAGAGAAAACGACTGACGACTGGGAGCATTACGCCGCGCTCATTCAGAAAAAGGACTGGTACCACCACCTGCGGAGCATCCACAACTGCGTGCCGTTCTACGACTACACGAAGCCGTGGATCACGCACTGCAGCATCCAGCGGCAGGATTTCTACGTCTGCGCCGAGCTCACCGACCAGTATCGCAGCAAATACAACAAACCGGTCGTGCTCGACGAAATCCAGTACGAGGGCGACATCCCGTACATGTGGGGCAACATCGCCGGGCCTGAGCTCGTGCGTCGTTTCTGGGAAGCCGCTGTCCGCGGCGGCTACGCCACGCACGGCGAAACGTACGTCGGGCACGACGGCGTCCTGTGGTGGAGCCACGGCGGAAAGCTCTGGGGCGACAGCGCGCCGCGTCTGAAGTTTCTGAAGCAGATCCTGTACCAGACACCCGGTCTCGG
>JAFYBD010000210.1 GCA_017540385.1 Lentisphaeria bacterium | reverse complement strand
GTCCGGGAGCGTGACCTTTTTCAAGCTGGTGCAGTCGGCAAACAGGCCCGAGCTGACATCCGGCGACGGAACGATCGAACCTGCGGACAGCAGGCGTTGTTCTTCCTCCCCGGTCAGCTGCCGCACCATCCCCGCCGGGAGCCGGATTTCTTCAAGCGAGGCGCAATTCCTGAAGACTCCTCCATCGATCCACTCCACGGAGTCGGGAATGTCCACGGTCCGCAACGCGGTACAGCCTCTGAAAGCATACTGTTTGATTACTTTCACCCCGTCCAGAATCACGACCTCGCGCAGTTCGGTGCAGTCTTCGAACAGGCGGTTGCCGATCCTTTTCACGCTCCCCGGAATCACGACTTTACGCAGGCTGCGACATCTCCAGAACACTCCTTCACCGATCTGTTCCACGGAGCCGGGAATATTGATGTCCGTCAGCTTGTCGCACTCCTGAAACGCGTTGTCGCCGATCTTCTTCACGGTGCCGGGGATCCGGACGCTGCGGAGGTCGTCGCGGATACCGCTGTTGCAAAACGCTCTTGTGCCGATTTCCTCCGCTCCCTCGGGGATGATGCAGTGCCGGTAGCCCAGGTACGGGACAAGCCAGTCCCAATGCCTTTTTTTGATCAGGGCAGAACCGTAAATGTATTCCCCCAGACGCGAGCGCGGCGGGATGGTCGACGTCCCGACGACCTTTGTCCCCGCCGGGACCCGGTACACATACATATAGTCCGTGAACGCATAAAACAGCGCGACGGGGAGAAACACCAGCAGGAAGAGCAGGACGAACGGCTTGATCCTGTCGGCGAGCGATTCTCGCGGCATGTCGTCTTTCGCCGGACTCGCGGCAAGCTCGGTTTGAGGTCTGTTCGGATCGGACATAGTACGCTCTCTGTTCATGATTGTCCCGGTTCTGTTACATACAATAACACGCAAATACGGAAAAATCAAGCTGAAGAAGCTAAAAAAACAACCTTCTCCACGACGCTTCCCCGACAGCGGTTGATGCGGTCAAAGATTTCCTCGTTTTTATCTATGATGCCCTTGTTTTTTCTCAAAAGATGTGGTATAATAAAGTTGTGAGTCCCCTCCCCAACCGCAACACTATGAAAAAGGCAGAAATGACGTCGAACATGAAAACTGGACGGAACGGTTCGGACCGGGGCGGACGGCGCAAATCCGCTTCGGAGTCCGGGGGCCGCCCCTCCCCTGAAAACAACGCCGGACGCGCCCGACATTCGACCGCCGAAAAGGTCGCCGGATTCTGGCCGCTGGCGTTTCTGCCGGCGCTGGCCGTGACGTATTGCCTGTGGCATTTCTGCGGCATGCGATCCGGCGTGCCGCGACGCATGGCCATCCTCGCCGGGATCGCGGTGGCGTACGCGCTGAACAGCCTCTTCGCGATCTGGTTTTACGGCGCGGACAAACGCCTCGCGGAACAGCAGCAGCGCCGGATCCCGGAGTTTCATCTGCACTTCTGGGAGCTCTTCTGCGGATGGCCCGGGGCGATGTACGCGCAGAAGAAATATCATCACAAATGGAAGAAGGTCTCGTACATGGTCGTCTTCTGGCTGTACGTGGTCCTGAACGTGGCGGCCGTCTTCGCCGTGGCATTCCCGGAGCTCGCGAAGTCGCTCCTGCTGAACGCGAACGACGCGCTGATGCGAGTGGTCGGCGCAGCATCCTGAAAACAACTTAACCCCAAATACAAGGATACGAATATGATGATGTATGTAATGAAATTCCTGGGCACGATAGGGAGTCTCATGTGGTATATGCCAAGGGTGGGGCTGCTCCTGCTGGGGCTGCCGCTGCATGTCGCGCTCGCGGGCGAAATCGCGATCATCGTCCTCATGGTCCGAAGCCCCGAAAACCGGGAACGCCTGCTGCTCTCGGCCATCCTGCTGCCACTGCACGCCCTGATGTACCCGCTGCTGCTGACATTCGCAGGGGTGACGACGATCGAGATATACGTTTTTTCCGCCCCGGTCCTGGCGCTCGGCCTGCTCGTATATCTGATCTGTTTATGCAGATGGAAACGGATGAATCGCTGTCTCTGGACGGCCGCGGCCGTCTGGGTCCTCTACTTCGCGTCCGTGGGGAGCCCGATCCTCTTCCTGCTGCTTCTGGGTGGAAGCATGGGAGGATAGGACCGTGAACTGGTTCAGCGAACTGGGTATCCTGCGGGACTGGCCGCCGCTGGCGCTGCCTTTCGCGGTCGCGATCGTCGGCGAACTCGTGCTCGCGGGCCTCATGATCCGAAGCCGCGAAGACAGGAAACATCTGCTGCTCTCGGCCGTCCTGCTGCCGCTGCACGTCCTGATGTATCTGATGGTATTCCATCCGCCATGGGAATTTTTCATCGAAATATACGTTTTTTCCGCCCCGGTCCTGGCGCTCGGCCTGATCGTGTACCTGTGCATTTTATGCCGCCGGAAACGGATGAATCGCCGCCTGTGGACGGCCGCGGCCGTCTGGGTCCTCTACTTCGCGTCCGTCGTGTTTCTGGTCGTCTTTACGGTCCTGATGGCGCAGGCTTTTCGCCGCTGAATTCGTCCGGCGGCACCCCCTCCCCCCCTGCCCTTTTCCGAAACAAAAAAAGACGAACCCCCGGGATGGGGATTCGTCTGGAAGTCGTCAGTTGACGCGCCGGATTACTTTTTCACCGGAGCGGTCTGAGCTGCCGGAGCGGCCGCCTTCTTCGCGGCGGATTTGCGGACGCGTTTCTTCGGCGCGGCGGCGGGTTTCGCCTTCTTGGCGGATTTGGCTTTTTTCTTCGTCTCGGGGAGTTCGCCCGGAGCCTTTTCCGCGATCAGCGCGTAGAGTTTGCGCTTGCCGAGTTTCATGAGGCTGTAGAACGCTGCGATCTGGGCGGTGCGGGGACGGTTCTTGCCGATTTCCCAGTGGCTGACGGTGAACGGGGTCACGTCGAGCAGAGCGGCGAGCGCCTTCTGGGAGATGGCGAATTTCTTGCGGAATTTCTGGAGGGATTTCGCGGAGAAGCGGATCTTGCGGCCTTTGTCCTCCTCGGCGGGAGCGGCGGCGGGCGTCACTGCCGCGGCTGCGGGGACGGCCTGCTTCTTTTCGAGCTCGTTGACGCGCTTGAGCAGGGCATTGATGGTTTTCTTCTGTTCGGCGATCTTTTCATCGAGGGCCTTCAATTCCTTGCGGGCGAGACGACGAACTTCGTCCTGAAAAGTCTGTTTGAAATCCGGCATGTTTGGCTCCTTTCCGAGGCTGTTCGGATTCGAACTTATGTGATAAAACAAAAATGTGATAGGAAACGATCATCTGTTAATATATCGCATAATCGTGTAAATGCAAGTGTCAATCGATAAAAATACTATCTTTTTCCTAAAAAAACTCGCATTTCTATCAAATCTCGCATCCTTTTCCCGGAATTTGAACGCGTTAGGAAGGGCAGTTCCCGGGGATCCGGCCCCTGCCTGTGGGGTTTTCGAAACAGGGAAACGGGTGTTTTAAATCCGATAGAATGAAAGCGGACGAAAAACGTTTTTCGACAAACAGCAAGCGCCGGACGGGGTTGGGAAACCGCCATCCGGCGCGGGGAACATTGAAAAAAGATTTGAGGGCACCTCTAAAAATTGGTTTTCGGCGGCTTTTCGCGTCTGGACAATGTCCAACTGGTAAGATTTTCGGTGGTTACCTTCAGGTAGCCACGCTCAAATCTTTCTGCATTGTCCTTTTTGCCCATACGCTGAAAATCCATCCGATCGAATTTTCAGAGATACCCTTGAAATATTCCGGGGGAGGCCCGGCTGAAACCGTCAGGGCATGAACCATTTATCGGGATGGAGCCCGAGCGACAGCAGAACCATTTCCGCGCCCGCGATGAGGAGCAGCAGAGCCAGCACCCAGGAGATCGCGGCCACTCCGGCGAACGGCGCGGCGACCAGGATCACGCCCACGATCAGCGCGATGAAACCATTCACAGGGAACGTCGACGGGGTGGTGTTGCGTCCGACCGTGAGGAAGACGTGCAGAGCTGCCACGATCAGGCAGATGCCCGCGGCGACCATCACGACAGCGTCGAAGAAGAGCGGCCAGAAGATCAGCGCGAAACCCGCGAGGAAGAGCAGCGCGACCCAGATCAAATCCATGGCACGGCGGTTGTTCCGCGCGATCAGAAGCGCGAGGATGCCGGCGCAGAGGATCACGCCGCCGATGATGCGCGTAGCGGTCGTGAGGACGAACACCGGTTCGTAGATGCCGAGCAGACCGAGGATGAAGCAGATGAGGCCGCGGATCATCAGCACGGGACGCGTCGCGTGAAACGAGAAAAGTTTCCGCGAGGTCTGGCCGATCCTGTCGCCAAGTTCACGAAATTGATTGCGCATGTGTCGAATCCTTTCCTGTCACAAACCGGAGGCCGGGGCCCGAAAATCGCGCCGGAAACCTCCGAAACCGGTCTTATTGTTTGCCCCCCGGGAGCCATTTCACGGGCTTCATGCCCCACGCGAGCAGGAGCATTTCCGCGCCGGAGATCAGCAGCAGGATCGCCACGATCCAGGAGATCGCGGCCAGTCCGGCGAACGGCGCGATCAGCAGCAGGACGCCGATCACGATGGAGAAGAGCCCGGAGCCGGAAAGCAGCGCCTTCTGAGGGGATTTCGGGGAGGAGAAAAGCTCGTTCGCGCCGGTCACGATCAGCCACACGCCGAGCACCACCATGATGAGTGCGTCGGCCTCCATCGGACGCACGATCAGCACGATTCCTGCGGCACAGAGCAGCACGCTCCAGAGGATGCCGTAGAGCTTCCGGCACGCCAGCGCCAGGAAGAGCGCGCCCGTCGCGTCGATCAGCAGGAAGATGCCGAGGACGATCGTGACGGCGGCCATGGTCCCGAGCGGACGGAAAAGCCCGATCAGGCCGAGAATGAAGAAGATCAGGCCGCGGATCACCAGGGCCGAGCGGTTGGCGTGAAAAAACAGGACTCCGCGGGGGAACAGAAACAGCGTTTGATTGCCAGTGTCCGACATGATGATCTCTCCTCAAACTTTTGATACGCAAACGTCATGTCTCCAAACGGAGAAACGACGTTAATGCGACTTAATGAATAGACATACCCTATAAATTTAAATCCAAATTTAATAAATGCAAGCGGATTTCGGCTTTTTTTTCAGGCGGGACGGCGATTTCGCTTGATTTTCCCGGAAGAGCGGTTATGGTAATTACCCGGATGATCCGAATCAAAAAAAGAAACGCACCCCCTGCCCCGCTATGACGCCTTACCCGAACAACCGCATGCCCGATGCTTCGAATCCGCTGCTGCTGCTGCATTGCTGTTGCGGTCCCTGCGCCGCCGGAAGCATCGCGCCCGTGCTGGAGACGAAACGCGGTCTCACGCTGCTCTTCTCCAACTCCAATCTCGATACGGAGGCGGAATACGCGCGGCGTCTGGACGCGCTGACGACGCTGGCGAAACACTACGGCCTGGAGGTCCTGACCGACCCGTGGGACCACGCCGGGTGGCTGAAATTCGTGTCCGAAGTGCCGGGTTATGCCGACTGCCCGGAACGCGGTGAACGCTGCCGACGGTGTTTCCTGTGGCAGCTGACGCGGACGGCGGAAACCGCGGAACGCCTCGGGGCGCATTTCACGACCACGCTCACGCTGGGGCCGAGGAAAGACTCGGCGGTGATCCACGCGATCGGAGCGCGCTGGAATACCTTCGAACCGTGGGATTTCAAGAAAGGCGGCGGCGGTGTGCGTTCGCTGGAACTCTGCCGGCTCCTGAACCTCTACCGGCAGAATTACTGCGGCTGCGAATTCTCGAAACGGGCGATGGAAAATGCCCGGAAAAAGACAGGCGGAAACGATGTCTGACGACGCGTTTTCTTAACTTCTTGCCGTTGAAGAGACTTTGTGTTGGAATTGACACTTTTTCCGATGTAGGACGGGGTGTTTTTGACACTTTTTCCGGTGTCGGAATGGCAGATTTTGACACTTTTTCCGATATCGGACAGGGTGTTTTTGACACTTTTTCCGGGATTCGGGACGGTTTTGTAACGTTATGTAAGGATGTAGAGGGGTGAAATTTCACGCATTTGCCCGCGGGACGGCTTGCATTTCGGGAACGGCGGGCTATATTGTCAAAAAGACATTCCGTCTTACTATTCTTTTATCTTCTATCATCTTCAGTCACACAAACCATATAACCACCAATCACCCCGTACCAGTCATCATCCGCATCCACTTTCAACCCCCTGCGGAACGATCATCCCTCATCGTTTCCGCATCACCCAAGGACCAAACGCCATGACCAAAGCCATGAAAAAATGTCTCTGCTTCTCGGCCGCTCTCGCATCCGCCCTGCCCTTCTCGTTCGGAGCGGGTAAAGCCGCGCCGTTCCAGCTGAACGAAGTCGAGCTCCTCGAAAGCCCGTTCCTCGCGAACAAGAAACGCAACGCCGATCTGCTGCTGTCGCTCAGCCCGGACCGCCTGATGGCGCGCATGTACGAATTCTGCGGCGAGACTCCGAAAGCGCCGGTTTACGACGGCTGGGAGAGCAGCGACCTCTCCGGCCACACGCTGGGGCATTACCTGACCGCGATCTCGCTCGAATACGCCACCACGGGCAACGAGGAGTTCAAGGAACGCGTGGATTACATCATCGGCGAGATGGCGCGCTGTCAGAAGCTTTACGGCGAGTCGGGCTACATCGGCTGCATGTCGCAGAACGCCCGTCGCGCGCTGGAGCGTCTGAAGGAAGGCGACGTCGAGACCATCAACCGCACGTGGGCCCCGTGGTACACGCAGCATAAGATCGCCGCGGGCCTCTACGACGCGTGGAAGATCGCAGGAAACGAACAGGCGAAGGACGTGCTCGTGAAGTTCGTCGGCTGGATCGACGGCCTCACGAAGGGCCTGGACGACCGCCAGTGCCAGCGGATGCTGGACATGGAGTTCGGCGGCATGGGCGAAGTCCTGTGGAAACTCTACGCGGAAACGAAGGACGAGACGCACAAGGCCGTCGCGCAGCGGTTCCGCCATCACATGCTCGTCGACGATCTGGCCGCCGGAAAGGACAATCTCCCCGGCAAACACGCCAACACGCAGGTCCCGAAAGTCATCGCCGAAGCCGTCAACTACGAGGTCACCGGCGACGACTTCGCGTACCGGGTCGCGAACAACTTCTTCGACATCGTCACGAAGAACCATACCTACTGCACCGGCGGCAACAGCGACCGGGAGCAGTTCTACAACCCGAAGGACGCGGACAAGCACCTCTCGTCGGCCTCGGTGGAGTGCTGCAACGTTCACAACATGATCAAGCTGGCGGCGCATCTGCAGTGCTGGTACCCGGAGAAGGCCGTCTACGGCGACTACCGCGAACGCGCCCTGCTCAATCAGATCCTGCCCTCTCAGGATCCGGAACGCTCCATGTTCACCTATTTCGTCTCGCTGAAGCCCGGACAGTTCCGCGTCTACAGCAGCCCCGACAAGTCGTTCTGGTGCTGCTACGGTACCGGCATCGAGAACCACACGAAGTACAACAACGCGATCTATTTCCACGACGACTCCAATCTCTTCGTCACGCTCTTCATCCCCTCCCTGCTGAAGTGGAAGGAGGCCGGACTCGAGCTCGCCATGACCACCGATTATCCGAAGTCCGGCGAAGTCGTCCTGACGTTCCGGAAAGCCCCGTCCCGCAAGATCGCGCTGAACATCCGCTGCCCCGGCTGGGCCCCTGCCCCGGTCAAGTTCGCGCTGAACGGCAAGGAGATCGCCACCGGACAGCCGGGCGAAAACGCCGTCCTGAACGCCGACTGGAAAGACGGCGACAAGCTCACGGTGAACATCCCCATGTCGTTCCGCAGCGAACCGCTCCTCGGCGGTCATAACGAACTGAACGCGTTCTTCTACGGTCCGACGCTGCTGGCCGGCGATTTCGGCGAAGTCGAGAACTACCGGAACCGCATCTATCCGCGCGACCAGCTCGACCTGCAGAACGCCGCCTGCAAGCCGGTCCCGATTCTGCTCGGCGACAACGCCGCACAGATCGTCGCCGCGGCGAAGCACGTCTCCGGCTCCGACCGCTCTTGGACGCTTCCGACCACCACCGGCGAAACCGTCCTGATCCGCCCGTTCAACCAGATGCCGTACAGCCATTACAACGTCTACTGGCGCAACATGAGCGAGGAGCAGTGGAAGGCCGAGGAGGCGCGCATCCGCATCGAGGAACAGCGCCAGCGCGAACGCGCCGCGCGGACGGTCGATGAGATGAACTTCGGCGAACAGCAGCCGGAGACCGACCACGCGCTCAAATCGGAACGTTCGCGCAGGGGCCGGTTCAGCGACCGCGGCTACCGCAACGCCTCGCCGGACGGCTGGATTGAGTTCCGCATGAAAGTCAATCCGCGCGTGCGCAACATCCTCTTCTGCACCTACTGGGGCGGCGACGCCCGTGCGGCGACCGAGATCTTCGTCGAGGGACAGAGCATCGCGGTCGAACGCCTCACTGCGTCCCATCCCGGCCGGT
>JAFYBD010000209.1 GCA_017540385.1 Lentisphaeria bacterium | reverse complement strand
CTCGCACAGCGTCCGCTGGACGTCGGCGACAAGGGCGTCAGGATTTCCGGCGCGGGCTCGCAGGAAAAACTCGTCGCATGCGTCCGCGAAGGCAGGATCGCCCTGCCCCTTTACGGTACGCCGTCCACGCACATCGTCAAGCCGGCGATCCCGGCGTTTCCCGACAGCGTGTTCAACGAATTCTTCTGCATGAAGCTCTCCGGACGATGCGGCCTGCCCGCGGCCGGCTGCGACATCCTGATGTTGAACGGTGAGGCGTTCTACGTCGTGACCCGATTCGACCGGGAAACCATCGACGGCGTGACAGTGCGACTGCATCAGGAGGATTTCTGCCAGCTCCTGAACGTGCCGCCGCAATACAAATATCAGGAGGACGGCGGCCCCGGCATCGAGGACTGCATGCGGAGGATGGAGGAAATCCGACTTCCGGCAGACGACCGGCTGCGTTTCGTCCGGATGGTCCTGTTCAATTTCCTGATCGGGAACTGCGATGCCCACGCGAAGAACTACGCCGTGCTGTACCGGGACGGAAAACCGTCGTTCTCACCGGCCTACGACGTGCTGTCGACGATGGTCTACGATACGATCGACAAGCGCTTCGCCATGACGATCGGAGGCGAAAACCGCATGGGGATGCTCACGCGGGGGCATTTTGAAGCGATGGCAAAGTCCTGCGGTCTGAAGCCGAAACTGGTATTGCAGGAACTTGATGACTTGGCCAGCTCCCTGCCGAAGACGGCGCAGGCGCTCGCCGACGAACTGAATGCAAAGTATCCAAGCACTGTTTACGGCAGTTGCGTGTGGGAGATCAGGAAACTCTGCCGCCAGGTATCGAGCTGAGTTTCCCTGCTCCCCGCCCGGGCGCACATTTTCAACTGACATACGGGGCAGGTTTTTCAGATTTGATTGAACAATTCGGTTTATGAAGCGGATTGAGCGTAGGGGGCAGTCGGGACGGGAAAAGACCTTAGTTTTTTAAGTTTTTTTCAAGAAGTCGATTTGAAAAATCGGAAAAATGGGGTACATTATATTTCGATAAAAAAATATCGAACACGACGCGCAGCTCCTTCCAGACGCTCGTTTTCGAGACGATTCATCCCTCCACATACACTTCCCACTGCACAATCGGAGCCGTGTTCATGAAACGCAAGATCGTCATTTGTATGGGCAGCAGCTGCTTTGCCCGCGGAAACGAGGAAAACCTGCGCGTCATCGAGGATTTCCTGAAGTCGAACAACCTGCAGGCCGACGTCCAGCTCTCCGGCCGCTGCTGCGCGGGAATCTGCTCCGAGGGACCGAACATCATCATCGACGAGACCACCTACAGCCACGTGAGCAAGGAAGCGCTGATCGACATCCTGAACCGCGAGTTTCTCGCAAAATAACGATTTGAGGACACAGCCATGAATCAGGGATATCCGGTTTTCACAGCCGATGCGGAGTGTCAGGACTGCTTCAAGTGCGTCCGGCGCTGCCCCGTGAAGGCGATCAAGGTCGAAGAGGGCCATGCCTCCGTCATGCCCGAACTCTGCATCGCCTGCGGCGGCTGCGTCGAAGTCTGCCCCGTCCACGCGAAGAAGATCCGCGACGACATGACCCGGGCGCGCCAGCTGATCCTCGGGCCCGATCCGGTCTACGCGTCGCTCGCGCCCTCGTGGGTCAGCGAGTTCAAGGGCCTCCCGGCGAAGAACATGATCGCTGCGCTGAAGAAACTCGGATTCGCGGGCGTCGGCGAGACCGCCGTGGGCGCGCAGGCCGTTTCGGACGTGCTCGCGCTCGAGCTCAAGGATTTCAAGAGCGGGCTCAAGATCTCCTCCGCCTGCCCCGTCGTGGACGATTTCATCTGCAAATACATGCCGGACTTCACGCCGTGCATCACCAAGGTCCTCTCGCCTGCGCTTACGCACGCGAAAATCCTCAAGAAGGAATTCGGGGAGAACGCCAAGGTGGTGTTCATCGGCCCCTGCATCGCCAAAAAGAACGAATCCGACCGGCACGGCGACCTGATCTCGCTGGCCATGCTCTTCACGCGCCTCCGCCAGTGGTTCAAGAACATGCAGATCGATCCGTGGCGCGTGGAAACGACCGACGCCGACGTCTTCGTGCCGCACAGCGCCCGCGAGGGCACGCTGTACCCCATCGAAGGCGGGATGAACGACACGATCAAGCTGCATCCCGGATGCGGCCATGTGAAATACGTCGCCGTGACCGGGCTCGACAGCCTGCGCCTGACGCTCGAAGGACTTCACCCCCGCGACGTCCGCGAACCGGTCTTCCTGGAGACGCTCGCCTGCCCCGGCGGCTGCGTCCACGGGCCGGGCACGGAACACGGCGCGCCGGGCCTGCTGGAACGTCTCCGCATCCTCAGGATGGCGGACGTGCCGGAGACGGTCGCCGACCGTCAGCCCGACGTGAAGCTCGATCTGAACTACGAAAAGACGCCTGCGCCGCAGAACGACGTGTCGCTGCACGAAATCCGCCAGGCCCTGCTCCGCGTGGGCAAGAAGGACAAGGAAGACGAGCTCAACTGCGGCGGATGCGGCTACAACACCTGCATCAACTTCGCCAAGGCCCTCATCGCGGACAAGGCCGAGCCGAACATGTGCGTCTCCTACATGCGCAAGCTCGCGCAGAAGAAGTCCAACGCCATCCTCCGCTGCATCCCAGCCGCCGTCGTCATCGTGGACCGCAACCTCACGCTCATCGAATCCAACTACCGGTTCGCCGAACTCTGCGGCGAATCCGCGCTCGACGTATGGAACGTGGTGCCGGGCATGGCCGGAGCGGCCCTCGACACGTTCGTCAGCTTCACGGACCTCTTCCGCGAGGTGCTGACCACGAACAACGAGCTGTCGCGCGACACGATCCACGTGAACGGCCGGCTCCTGAGCCTTCATATCTTCAACATCGACCCCGGACAGGTCGTCGGCGCCATGATGTTCGACGTGACCAGCTCGGAATTCCGGCGCGAGGAGATCGCCGCCCAGGCGCGCGAAGTCATCCGCAAGAACCTGGCCACGGTGCAGGACATCGCCTGCAAGCTCGGCGAACACATGGCCGACACGGAGATCCTGCTCAGGTCCATCGCCGAAAACTACGCGGATTCCCCGGTCGACGAGGGTTTCCTGAAGAAATACAAATGATTTCAAGGTAACACGACCATGGCCGACCCCTTCTTCGTAGACCTCGGATTCAGCCAGTGCAGAAAGCACGGCGAAGACATCTGCGGCGACGCCTTCAAGTTCATCAAGAACATGGAGGATTCCCGCGTGGTCGCCGTGCTGTCCGACGGGCTCGGCAGCGGCGTGAAGGCGAACATCCTCGCATCCATGACCGCGACCATGGCGCTCAAGTTCGCCAACGAGCTCACAGGCCCCAGGGGCATCCTCCACGCCGCAGAGATCATGATGGACGCCCTCCCCATCTGCCAGGTCCGCAAGATCAGCTACGCCACGTTCACGATCCTGAACGCCTGGCCCGACGGCAACGTCCGCATCATCGAAATGGGCAATCCGGCGTTCGTGCTGCTCCGCAACGACAAGGTCCTGCCGGTCCCCTACGAGGAGCTGAACCCCTCGAAGTACGACAACCGCAGCATGAAGGTGTACCATTTCAAGGTCGACATGTGGGACCGCATCGTCTTCTTCTCCGACGGCATCTCGCAGGCCGCGCTCGGGTCGGAGGGGTATCCCCTCGGCTGGCGCGAGAGCGGCGTCGCGGACTACCTCGTGGAATACCTGAACAATTGCCCGGACGTGTCATCCTACGAGGTCGCCGAGCACGTCGTCGCCGAGGCCATCAGCAAGGAGCCGAACCTCGTGAACAAGGACGACATGACCTGCGCCGCCTTGTATTTCCGCCAGCCCCGCGAGATGCTGCTCTTCACCGGCCCTCCGTACGACAGCGCGAACGACGCCGAATGTGCGTCCTTCCTGAAGAATTTCGTGGGCGACAAGGCCATCTGCGGCGGCACCAGCGCGGAGATCGTCGCGCGCGAACTCGGCCGCGAACTGAAGATGGACCTGACCAGCATTTCCCCGGACATGCCCCCGATGTCGACCATGGACGGCGTGAACCTCGTGACCGAGGGCATCTTCACGCTCTCGAAGGCCGCGCAGTACCTGGAGGCGGTCGACGGGGCGCGCCACAATAATCCCGCCGGGCTCCTCACCGGGCTCATGCTCCGCAACGACGTCATCACGTTCCTCGTGGGCACGCGCATCAACGAGGCCCATCAGGACCCGAATCTGCCGCACGACCTGGAGCTGCGGCGGAACATCGTCCAGCGTCTCGCCCGCACGCTGGAGACGCAGTACCTGAAGAAAGTCATCATCAAATACGTCTGAACTCTGAACTTACCCATACAACCCAACCCCACCCATCAACCCCATGGAGAAACCTATGCAGGAAACCCTGGAAAAGACGCGCACGATGGTCCACCACCTCGCCGCAGTCAACGAGATCCTCGAAAAGAACGGGAACGACCCCTCCCGGCTCATCCCGATCCTTCAGGAGGTGCAGGAAGTGTACAAGTACCTCTCGAAGGACGTCATCAGCTATGTGGCCACGTCCCTCGACGTGCCCGTCGCCCACGTGTACGGCGTGGCGACCTTCTACGCCCACTTCTCCCTGAATCCGAAGGGAAAACACATCTTCCGCCTCTGCGACGGCACCGCCTGCCACGTGAAGAAGTCCATGGGACTGCTCGAGGCCATCTACAAGAAGCTCAATCTCTCCGATGAAAAGCGCACCACCGACGACCTGCTCTTCACCGTCGAAATCGTGAACTGCCTCGGCGCCTGCGGTCTCGCGCCCGTCATCGTCGTCGACGGCGAAGTCCACGGCCAGGCCACCCCGGAACAGGTCGAGAAGATCATCGACGAGATCACGGCCGCGGAAGCCACTGCCGCAGAAGCCGCCAACAAGTAACGAAGGGAATCCCATACGATGAGTAAAGAAATCAAAAAGCCGGATCTGGAACAGATCGCCGCGAATTACAAGAAAGCCATCGCCCCCCTGAAGCGCCGCGTCATCATCTGCGGCGGCACCGGCTGCATCGCCAACGGCTCCATGAAGGTCCGCGACGCCATCTGCGCCGAACTTGAAAAAGCCGGCGAGCACGTCGAAGTCGTCCTCGACCACCACGACTGCTCCAAGAACGAAGGCGCCACCTATTTCTCCAAGAGCGGCTGCCAGGGATTCTGCCAGATGGGCCCGATCCTCCGCATCGAACCCGAAGGCATCTTCTACTGCCACGTGAAACCCGAAGACGCCGCCGAGATCGTCCAGGTCACGCTCGTCAACGGCGAGATCATCGACCGTCTGGTCTACGTCGACCCCGTCAGCGGCAAAGCCTGCCGTCACGAGGACGAGATCGCATTCTACGCCCGCCAGACCCGCGTCGTCCTCGCCAACTACATGATCGAGCCCGACGACGTCGAGGAATACATCGCCCGCGAGGGTTACGTCGGCGCCCGCAAGGCCATCACCGAGATGACCCCCGAACAGGTCTGCCAGACCATGATCGACGCCGGCCTCCGCGGCCGCGGCGGCGGCGGTTTCCCCACCGGCCTGAAGTGGAAATTCACGCTCGCCTCCCAGAACGAAAAGAAATACGTCATCTGCAACGGCGACGAAGGCGACCCCGGCGCGTTCATGGACCGCTCCGTGATGGAGGGCAACCCCCACGCCGTGCTCGAGGGCATGATGATCGCCGGCCGCGCCATCGGAGCCGACGAGGGCGTGGTCTACGTCCGCGCGGAATACCCGCTGGCCGTCGAACGCATCCGCAAGGCCATCGCCGACGCCGAGGCTTACGGCCTGCTCGGCAAAAACCTCTTCGGCACCGACTTCAGCTTCACCATCCGCGTGATGGAAGGCGCAGGCGCATTCGTCTGCGGCGAAGAGACCGCGCTCATCGCGTCCGTCGAGGGCAAACGCGGCATGCCGATGCCGAAGCCGCCGTTCCCGGCCCAGAAGG
>JAFYBD010000208.1 GCA_017540385.1 Lentisphaeria bacterium | reverse complement strand
CTTTTGCTAGAATGCGCGCCCGTTTTGCGACCATTCCAGGAAAATCAGGTTAGCTAACCCATGCCCACCATCAACCAGCTCGTGCGCAAAGGCCGCCGGACGCTCGCCAAGAAGAGCAAGTCCCCGGCCCTCAAGAACTGCCCCCAGCGCCGCGGCGTCTGCCTGCTCGTGAAGACGCAGACCCCGAAGAAGCCGAACTCCGCGCTGCGCAAGGTCTGCCGCGTCCGTCTCACGACCGGCTACGAAGTGACCGCCTACATCGGCGGCGAGGGCCACAACCTGCAGGAGCACAGCGTGGTGCTCGTCCGCGGCGGCCGCGTGGCCGACCTTCCGGGCGTGCGCTACCACGTGGTGCGCGGCGCGCTGGACTGCCTCGGCGTGAACGGCCGCAAGCAGGGCCGCTCGAAGTACGGCATGAAGCACGGCAAGTAGGATAGGAGTCCGCAACCATGTCACGCAGGAAGAACGGCGCGTCGATGAAGCACGCGCACGAGATCGACCCCAAGTACGGCAGCGAGCTGGTCTCGCACATGATCAACCACTTCATGCGCAAGGGCAAGAAGACGACGGCCCGGCGCATCGTCTACGGCGCCCTCGCGGAGCTCGAGGGCAAGGTCGAGGGCAAGGAGATCCTCGAGGTCCTCGACTCGGCCGTGAACAACATGAAGCCCCGCGTGGAGGTGAAGAGCCGCCGCGTGGGCGGCGCCTCCTACCAGGTGCCGGTCGAGATCAAGCCCGCGCGCCAGCTCGCGCTCGCGCTCCGCTGGCTCGTCACCTACGCGGCCGGCCGCCGCGGGATGGGCATGCCCAAGGCGGTGGCGGCGGAGCTGCTGGACGCCTACAACAACACGGGCAACGTGATCAAGAAGCGCGACGACACGCACAAGATGGCGCAGGCCAACCGCGCGTTCGCGCACTACGCGTTCTAGGAACGCATTCCCTTTTCGGCCGCTCCCGGCGGGTGTCGGGGGAGGCGGCCGCGGATCCCCTGCGGGGCGCGGCAAGACGGTTCTTTGACAACGGCAACGATACGAAACCTTTCTCTCCCGAGAGATCGATGGGCTCTGACGCCACCAGCACGAAGCGCACCGCGGGCGCGGCCGGGAACGGCCGCACGCACGCGCTCGCGGACGTGCGGAACATCGGCATCATCGCCCACATCGACGCGGGGAAGACGACGGTTTCCGAACGCATCCTGTACTACGCCGGCGCGATCCACAAGATCGGCGAGGTCCACGAGGGCAACGCCACGATGGACTGGATGGTGCAGGAGCGCGAACGGGGCATCACCATCACGTCCGCCGCCATCACGTGCGAGTGGATGGGGAAGCAGGTGAACCTCATCGACACGCCCGGACACGTCGACTTCACGGTCGAGGTGGAGCGGGCGCTGCGCGTCCTGGACGGCGCGGTCGGCGTGTTCTGCGCCGTCGCGGGGGTCCAGCCGCAGTCGGAGACCGTGTGGAGGCAGGCGGACCGCTACCGGGTCCCGCGCATCGCGTTCGTCAACAAGATGGACCGCATGGGCGCGGACTTCGGCCGGGTCGTCGCGGAGCTCCGCGGCAAGCTGAAGGCGAACGCGATTCCCCTGCAGCTGCCGATCGGCGCCTCCGAGACGTTCCGCGGGGCGGTGGACCTGATCGGCATGAAGGCCGTCACCTACCGGGACGAGGACCTCGGCTCCGAGCCGCAGGTTTCCGACATCCCGGCGGATCTCGCGGACGAGGCGAAGGCCGCGCGCGAGAGGATGGTCGAAGCGATCGCGGAGGCGGACGAAGCCTTCGCGGACCTCTATCTTTCCGGCGAAGAACTGAAGTCGGACGACATCCACGCGGCGCTGCGGCGCTGCGTCGTCGGACGCAAGGCGGTGCCCGTCCTCTGCGGGACGGCGCTGCGGGACAAGGGCGTGCAGCCCCTGCTCGACGCGGTGGTCCGGTATTTGCCGTCGCCGCTCGACGTGCCCGCGGTGGAAGGCACCGAGATCCGGACGGGCAAGACCGTCCAGAGGCCGGCGGACGACACCGCTCCGCTTGCGGGCCTCATTTTCAAGGTGGCCGCTGACCCCTATCTCGGCCGCCTGCTTTACGTGAGGGTCTACTCCGGCGTTCTGCGCAAGGGCATGAACGTCTGGAATCCGAGGACCCGGACGAGGGACCGCGTGATGCGGCTCATTCGGATGCATTCGAACGAGCAGCTCGACACGGACGCGATTTACGCGGGGGAGATCGGCGTGCTGGGGGGCATCGGGAAGTTCACGACGGGCGACACCGTCTGCGCCGAGCAGGCGCAGATCGCGCTCGACCGCATCGAGTTCCCGGAGCCCGTGATGTTCATGGCGATCGAACCGAAGTCGCGCGCGGACAAGGACAAGCTCGGGGAGGCGCTCCAGATGCTCTCCGACGAGGATCCGACGTGCCGCGTGCGCACGGACGAGGAGACCGGGCAGACGATCGTGAGCGGGATGGGCGAGCTTCACCTCGACATCCTCCGCGACCGGCTGGTCCGGGAGTTCAAGGTGCCGGCGAACACCGGCAAGCCGATGGTTTCGTATTATGAAACGGTCACCGGTGAAGCGGACGGGCGGCATACGTTCGACCGCGAGATCGGTGGCAAGCGCCAGGCGGCCACGGTGGAGCTCCATGTTTCGCCGGGTGAGCGCGGGAAGGGCGACCTCGTCGAGGTGAAGCCCCCCCGCAACACCATACCGCCGGAGTTCTGGTCCCCCATCGAGCAGGGGGTCCGGGACGCGATCTACACGGGCGTGGTGGCCCGTTTCCCGATGCAGGACGTCCGCGTCCGCATCACCGGAGGGGGGATCCTCGATCCCGACTCCGCGACGGAGACGGCGTTCCGCACCGCAGCGATCCTGGCGTTTCGCGAGGCCGCCGAGGCCGCCGCGCCGGAACTGCTCGAGCCGATCATGTCGGTCGAACTCGTGACGCCGCCGGAAT
>JAFYBD010000207.1 GCA_017540385.1 Lentisphaeria bacterium | reverse complement strand
GGGCTCTCCTCCGCGCCGTATTTCCCGGTCGACGGCCAGCCAGCCGGCAACCTCTTCCTCATCTCGAACCGCACCACGCTCGGCGAACGCGAGGAGGACCTGGGACAGCGCATGACCGAGATCGTCTCGTCCATCGTCCGCGAGGAGGAACGCGCCCGGGCCGAACTGCTCGGCCGCCAGCGTCTGCTCTTCCTGAACGCCTGCGGGCGTTCCTACGGGCTCCTGCGGAACACTTACCTCATCCCGACTTCGGAAGCGCTCGATGCGCTCTCCATCATGAAGCTCGGGGCGGATTCCGGCGTGTTCCGGGATTTCACGCGCAGGGACTGGGCGGAACTCCTCCTCGAATGTCAGCCAGCGCACCTCTGCTGCAGCAGAAACATGAATCTCTCCCCGGTCGAACGCGGCGAATACCGCGCGCTCCGGTTCCGCGAACGCCTTCACGGCCCCAAACCCGATCCGCATCCGGGCACGGCGGAACCCTGAGCATGCCCGCCAGATAACCCCGGCCCCTCATTCAGCCCCGGCAGAACCCCATGGACACCACGTTTCTAAGCATCGCCCTCGCGGTCCTCGAGATGACGTTCCTCTTCGTGACGCTCCTGCTGCTTCACGGACTGAAGAAACAGCTCGGGGCCCCCGCGTCGTACGTCGCCATGGGGCTGCTCTTCGGGTTCACGCAGTTCGCGGGCGCGGGCGGTCTAACATCGAGACCGGATACGCCGGGTTCGACATCCCGCTGTCGTCCGGCGTGCTGATGCTGCCGTTCCTGGGCATCCTGGCGGTCATCTACATCGCGGACGGCACGCTCTCGGCGCAGCGCGTCATCATCGGCCTGATGATCGCGCTGGCGCTGTACCTCTACCTCGCGCATCTGACCGTCACGCAGGCGGAGATGATCCCGCCGTCGGACATCGGCGACCAGCTGCCGAGCTCGTTTGCCTCCATGATGCGCAGCAGCCTCGGCGTGATGGCCGCGAACGTCCTGTCGTTCACGGTCGACATCTTCCTGATCCCGATCTTCTACCAGGGCCTGCGGAACCGCCGCATCAACCTCTTCCTCTGCGTGGCGGCGTCGCTGATCGCAGTCCAGCTGACCGACGCGCTGGTCTTCTCCGCCGTGTATCACTGGGGGCGGCCGTACTGGTGGCTGGACATCGAGGCCTCGTATCTCTTCAAGACCCTCATGGTGCTCTGGCTGAGCGTCATCATCACGTTCTACCTCTCGCGCATCCGCTACGAGCTCCCGGGCGAGGGGCGCAGCGCGCTCGACATCGTCTTCGCGTTCTTCGGCAACTACGGCAAACGGGTCGAACTGGAGAAGACGCTCCGCGACACGGAGGAACGCTACAGCGTGCTCTTCCGTCACGCCGTGGCGAGCATCGTGCTGACCGACATGGACGGCGTGATTTCGGAGGCGAACGCCGCCGCGGCCGCGACGTTCCGCCTGTCCGAAGACGAGCTCAAGGGAAAATCGTTCCCCGGGATCGCCGGGATCAGCCCGGAGCGCTGGGCCGAACTCATCGCGAAACCGTCCGCTCCGCATACCGTGTCGCCGCCCGGCACCGACTGCATCCTCGAGCTCGCGATCAACCGCGTGGTCATCGCGGAGACGCCGATGGCGCTGGTCCACGGACGCGACGTGACCGAACGCACGCGCCTGGAGCACGAGCGCGAACTCTGGCGCGAACAGACGTTCCACCGCCAGCGGCTCGAATCCATCGGCGAACTCGCCGGGGGCATCGCGCACGACTTCAACAATTTCCTGCAGGCCATCCAGGGACACCTCGACCTCATCAAGTACATGTACCCGGTCCACGAGGAGAACGCGCGCCGTCACATCGAGGTCATCGACGGCATCACCGAACGCGCCGCGCGGCTGACCCGCGACCTGCTCGGATTCGCGCGCCGCGGCAACTTCACCGCGTCGGACATCGACCTGGAGCCGTTCCTCGACGCCTCCGCTTCGATGTTCCTTCCCTCGGCCTCCGGCATCGACCTCGCGCTCGACCTGCCGTCGAAGCGTTCCCCGGGTGCGCAGACGCACCTTACCGCGAGGGGAGACGCAGTCCAGCTCCAGCAGGTCGTCCTGAACCTGCTCATGAACGCCCGCGACGCCGTCCGGAAGATACCCGAACACGACCGCCGCATCACCGTCTCTCTCGGGACCCCTTCCGAACTCGGCGTCGATCCGCTGCCGCCGCCGGACGCGGACGTCTCCCCCGAGGCGCGTTACTGCGTGATCCGCATCGCGGATTCCGGCCCCGGCGTGCCCGAGGAGATCCGCGCGAAAGTCTTCGAGCCCTTCTTCACCACGAAGCCCGAGGGGCAGGGGACCGGCATGGGGCTCTCCATGGCGTACGGCATCCTCATCGCGCACAAAGGCTGGCTCCAGCTCGATCCCCCGTCGCCGGACCGCCCGGGCGCGGCCTTCTCGCTCTTCCTCCCCCTGCAGGACCGTTAGCAGTCCTGAGCGCGCATGCGTGCGCTTTCGCGCGGATTTCGGACGTTTCCCGCGCACGCGGTCTTGACTTTTCCGCCCTTTGCATGTAGATTATCCGGTACTTTTTTTTCTGAAAAACCACCCGGCGGCGTCGTCCGCCGGAAACGCCCCAAGGAGACACCCCGGCCATGAAAATCCTCGTACTCGGAAGCGGCGGACGCGAACATGCCATCTGCCGAAGCCTGAAACTCAGCCCGGAAACCGAACGCCTCGTCTGCATCCCCGGCAGCGCCGGCATCGCCCAGATCGCGGAGTGCCCCGCCGACGTGCCCGGCGCCGACTGGGCCGCCATCGCCGACTGG
>JAFYBD010000206.1 GCA_017540385.1 Lentisphaeria bacterium | reverse complement strand
CTCGCCACCGACCTGCGCCATTACATGACCGGCGAGGAGACCTCGGCTAACCCGTACCACTTCTTCGGCAAGGTCACCAGCTTCGCGGTGCACCACAAACGCCTCTCGCTGGCATTTACCGTGCTGTGCATCCTCGCTCTTCTCCTCGCGTTCGGCTTCACAGGTTACCGCATCACCCGCCAGATCAACCAGGCCCATATCTACAGTCGCGAACTCGGCACCGCCATGCTCCAGGCCATCGCATGCGCCGACTACATCGAGACGAACATCGTCCGCAGCGCGCAGTTCCTGTCCGCCATCACCTCCGAATATGTCTTCCTGCTCGGAGCCGACCCCGGAGATGACGAGGGCGGCATCCCGGACTGCACACTCCCGGTGACCGCCCTGAAGGCCGACGCGAAGGATCCCCCGCCCTCCCTGCTTTACTCCTCGGTCTACCACCGCAAGATCGATTTCTCGCACTTCGCGTACAAGACCGTCCACGAGGGCTCCCTCACCGGCGTCGAGCGGCGCCGCCTGCACGTGCTGGAGCACCTCCGCGAATCCATCATGAACGTCTTCACTTCGCGCCTCCCGAAGGAACTCGCCGACGCAACCCCCGGCGAACAGAACGAATATCTCCGCCTCAAGGGCATCCCGCTGCATCTGCTGCTCTTCGGGTTCCCCGACGGCGAATACGTCGTCTACCCCGGCAGCGGATCCTACGCGTCCGATTACGACCCGCGCAAACGCCATTGGTACAAGACCGCGCTCGAGGGTGACGGCGGATTCGCGTGGAGTAAGCCATATCCCGGAAACACCGCGGCCGCTGGTTACCTGCTGTCCTGCAACTTCCCCATGCTCGACACCTCCGGCAATTTCCTCGGCGTCGCCGGGTTCGACCTCCACCTGAACACCATCATCCGCGACCTGAAGGAACAAGGCAACACCGGCAACGGCGTGATCGAAAAGACCCTCGTGGACAACACCGGGCTCATTCTGCTCTCCACCGGGACGCGTTTCGCCGCAGGCATGGAGACGAACAAGGAGGACTCGCTCACGATCCGGATCGAGGACCAGGAGCTCTTCGCCCAGATCAAGGCCCTCAAGTACGGCACCATCAGCCGCGACGAGAACGACCGCCGCATCATCTACTGCGTGAACTACCTCCCGAGTCAGGACTGGTACTACGTGGAGAAGATCGACGTCTCCTCGTCCCTCCCGGACACGCTCTGAGCCCCGCCTGATCCCACCCCCGGCGGCGGGGCTAGCTTGTGTCGATGGTTTTTCCTCGCTTTTTCATCCATGCTGCCCTTGTTTTTCTCAGAAAAAGTGGTATAATAATGTCGTGAAACCTCGCCCCCTCCACTGCTACACCATGAAAGGGCCTGAACAATGAACGAAAATACGGACGCGAAGGATAAACTGGACGTTAAGAAACCCCAGACGGAATCGTCGGCCGGCGATACGCCCGGCGCGGGTCAAAAGAACGACAATCCGGACGCGAAGGCCCCTCAGACGGAGGAATCGCCGGCCAAAGCCACGTTCGGTGCGAAATATGTATTCTCCGTTTTCCGGGAGAACAAAATGACGCTTATGGCAATAATCTGCGTTTCAGGCATGATGGAGATCATCATTTTGTTCTTTTTCATGATCCCGCTGTCGCCGATTCCACTTCTGGTCCTGCTCGCACTCGCGTTCGCTCCGGGCGTCATCGTGAGCAGTCAATTCAAAAACGACGTGATCCCGGTATGCCGAGGCGTCTGCACCGAAAAGGAGATCGTCACAGGCGCGTTGAAAAGTCTGCTGTACCTGTGGGAAGTGTGTTTCCTGTGCATGATCCCCCTGATCGTGCTCGCGCTCAAAACGCTCATTTTCCATGATCCATGGACGGGCCATCCCTATGACGACTTCGGCGACTCGATCGTTCTGTCCTACATTGTTGCTCTGCTGGGAGATTGCGCTCTGGCGCTTTTCCCGGTCGCACGGCTGTTCAGCCGGAGAATCGGCATGATCGTCATGGTCGTCCTGATCTTCCTGGCACAGATCGTTCTGCTGCTCCATGCCATGCTTTTAAGGATCGGGTTCCCTTATTGGACCGACGGCGACGTTAAGGTCAAAGAAACGAATGCCTTCGCCGGCACCCTGAGCACGTTCAGCCTCATGCTGTTCGCCTTCGCATTCGGATATTTCCTCTACGTGTCCTATACGGACGCGAAAGAGAAAGGACTGCTGTACTGAAAAGGAACCTCATCCCTCCATCCGCAACACCGTAAAGGACCCGAAATCATGATCATAAGAATGCACACGAAGGAAACCCCGACAAAATCGCCGACCGGTGCCACGCTCGGCGCGGATCATGTGTTCGACGTCTTCCGGCAGGTCGACACCCCGGTCTCGGACCTGAAGAGGACGGCGATCATCATGCAGATCGTCCTTTTCGCCGGAATGATCGGCACCCCGTCGCTGTACTTCTTGCATTGGAGACCAGACTGGCTCCCTCTGATCTCCGCAATCGTGACACTTCTGGTCTTGATCGCACTCCCGTTCGTCCCCGGCATCATCGTCCGCAGGGAATTCCGGGACGACGTGATCCCGGCGTGCAGGAATCTCTGCAGCGAAAAGGAGATCGTTTCCGGCGCGTTGCAAAGCCTTCGGTTTCTGTGGGGTCGCTATCTGCTGTATCTGCTCCCCCTGATCGCGATCTTCCTCGTATTGGCCGTTTGCTATTGTTTTTCCCTTCTGGGGAGCGTGCCTATTCGCGAGCTCGGCTGGCTGATGGTTCTGTCCATCGCTGTTCTTCTGCTGGGAGATTGCGCTCTGGCGGTCTTCCCGGTCGCACGGCTGTTCAGCCGGAGAGCCACCATGATCGTCCTGCTGATCCTGATGATCCTGGGACAGGCTGTTTTGCGGTTCAATACCTTGGTCGATGCGTCCGGCATAATCTGGTTTACCGACGGCACTCCTCCGGTTAAAGAAGCTATTACCTACTCCATCATCCTGATCGTCATCGGCATCGTGCTTTTCGGCGGCGGACTCGGATATTTCATCCACGCGGCCTATACGGACGCGGAAGAGGAAGAGCAAGGTCTGCCGGACACCGAAGAAGACGACGGCGGAACACACGGGAATGAAAAACTTAAATGGATAGGATTAGGCTGCCTGATTCTGACCATCTGTTCCGCCGCGTTTTTCGCCGGTTTCCTGGGACATTCTCATGCTTCGGGGAACAGCGCCACACGCGTGGATGCGGATGCGGAGAGCAAGCGCGCGGAGAAGTTTTTGGAGAAAGGCAATACCACGTTTGAAGCACAGAAATATGAAAGTGCGGTACAGTATTACACCCGGGCCGCCGAAATGGGCAATGCCGAGGCGCAGTACAGGCTCGGCTGCTGCTACGAAACCGGTATCGGCGTCGAACAGGACCTGAACAAGGCCGAATTCTGGATCCGCCAATCCGCCGATCAGGGCATGCAACAGGCGTTAATCGCCCTCCGACGCTTTGTCAGGGAGTGATCCCCGTCCGCATCAGCTAGTCTTCCCCTGCCGGCAGGCTCCGGGCAGGAAGTCAGCGGGAAAGATGACTTTTTCCCTTGCATTTCCGGCATTTCCCGCTTGTTTTTTCGCCTGGGGCGTGGTATAATAAAGTTGTGATTCCTCAACCCCTCCATCAGCAACACCGTGAAAGAGCTGTAAGTATGTCGAATACGAAAATGAGACGAAAAACATCTGGTTGCGACAAGAAAATAGAAACCGCGGAAGAACTGTTGCAAAAAGGCAAAGCAGCCTACAACGCGGAGGATTTTGAAACCGCCGCAAAGTTTTTCAGAAAGGCCGCCGATCAGGGCGACGCCGACGCGCAACTCAGTCTAGCGTTCTGTTATCACAAGGGCGAGGGTGTCGAACAGGATGTTGTCAAGGCGGCGAAATGGATCCACAAGGCCGCCGATCAGGGCAACGCCGACGCGCAATTCGGCCTCGGCATGTGTTATTTCAACGGGACAGGCATCAAAAAGGATCCGGATGAAGGTGCGAAATGGTATCGCAAGGCCGCCGATCAGGGCAACGCCGACGCGCAATTCATCCTCGGCATGTGTTATTTCAACGGGACAGGCGTCAAACAGGATTCGGCTGAAGCCGCGAAATGGTATCGCGAGGCCGCCGAACAGGGCCATACCAGCGCGCAGTACAACCTCGGCACGTGTTATTTCAACGGAACAGGTGTCAAACAGGATCCGGCTGAAGGCGCGAAATGGTATCGCAAGGCCGCCGATCAGGGCGACGCCGACGCGCAGTACAACCTCGGCGTCTGTTATCACAAAGGCGCAGGCGTCAAACAGGATTCGGCTGAAGCCGCGAAATGGTATCGCAAGGCCGCAGAACAAGACCTTGCCGACGCGCAGTACAATCTCGGCGTCTGTTATTTCAACGGGACAGGCATCAAGCAGGACTACGCACAAGCCTTGAAATGGTACCAGAAAGCTGCCGTGCAGGGCGACCCCATGGCAAAAGACATGCTCAAACAGCTAGAAAAGAAATGATCCCGGTCTGCGTCAGCAATTAGTCCCGTTAACCGACGTCATGCCGTTTGATGAATTTCCACACGTTTTGAGGCGTGGTCTGGATGCCATGTTTTGTCAGTTCCTCCGCGATTGTTCGCGCGCTTTTCCTTTTTCTCCATAGGAAAAGGATCTCTTTCCGGAACGGGAGCAGAACGCTTCGTCCCGGTCCATGTTTTACCGCATGCCGGGAGAGCCCGCCGACGACATACAGCTGTTCCGGGCTGTAATGCCAGTATTTGGAGGATTCGCGTTCGAGCTCGCGATAGGTTTTCGAACGGTAAAACGCCAGAAGCGCCGCCTTGGGCGATATGGATCGTTTCTCGGACATCAGGGCGGCAACTCCGGCCGCTTTGCCGGGAATCAGCAGCCGGACATTTTCCTGCGTTATTTGAGCGGGCATTGTACCACCTCGCTTCCTGCGTATTTCAGGAGAGACAACGCTTTCTCCGTGTGGAACAGGACCTGGTCGGTCAGTTTGCGGACCTTCTTCATCCCTGACGTTCATGAATTGATCGATGTCGTTCAGGATCGCCTCGCGGCTGAACGAATGCAGGACAGAATAATGCTCAAGCAGGTAGTCCGTCACGCCGTATTTCTCGAATAGATCGGCGACCGAACGACCATCCATGCCGTGAAGCGTCTTGTACTCCTCGATGCAGAACGACACAAAGGCTAGTTTCTTTTCCGATTCCGTCATGACAGTTATCTCCGTTTGAGATAATATAGCACGAAAATCGCGGATGTCAAGAGTTGATGATATAAACTCTTTCAAATGACCATTCGATTCGTACGTCTGCGGTGGTGGTGAGGGGTTGGCGCGGCGGGGTACGTTATTTCACGTTAGTCGGGGGTATCAGGAACGTTATTTCCGGGAATTCGGGCAGAATGTGCCTTGCAATCGTTCGGAGCGGGGGTATATTACGAAAATGAGGGAAAACTCGGATTTTCCCCCGGACGACTCAGACAATCATCCTTAAATCACCCCCAATTTTCAACAACACGGAGGTCTTCATGAAACCGTCCCTGAAAATTCTGTCATCCGCATGTTTCATGCTGGCAACCGCCCTGCTCGGCGCGGCGGATTTCCACGATTGGGCGCCGACGCCACCGATGGGCTGGAACAGCTTCGACTGTTTCGGGCTCAGCCTCACCGAAGCGCAGGCCAAGGAACAGGCCGAAGCGCAGGTCAAACTGCTCAAACCGTTCGGCTGGGACGTCTTCGTGATCGACCACCAGTGGTACAACGACAATCAGAAGGGCTTCCAGAGCGACGCCCGGCACCAGTTCTCCATGGACCAGTACGGCAGGTTCATCCCCGGGCCGGAACGCTTCCCGTCCTCGGTCGGCGGAAAGGGCCTGAAGCCGCTGGCGGACTACATGCACGAACGCGGCCTGAAGATCGGCGTGCATCTCATGCGCGGCATCCCGCGTCAGGCCGTGCGCGAGAATACGCAGGTCAAGGGCACGAATTACCACGCACAGGACATCGTCAATATGCGCAGCACGTGCCCCTGGAACCAGGACATGTACGGCGTGGACATGCGCAAGCCCGGCGCGCAGGAATACTACGACTCCCTCTTCGAACAGTTCGCCGAGTGGGGGCTCGACTTCATCAAGATCGACGACCTCTCGCGTCCGTACGCCACCGCCGAGATCGAAGCCATTCGAAAGGCGATCGACAAGTGCGGCCGTCCGATCATCCTGAGCCTCTCCCCCGGCGACACCCCGATCCAGAATGGCGAGCACGCCGACAAGCACGCGAACATGTGGCGCGTCTCCGACGACTTCTGGGACCGCTGGGCTCCGCTGTACGGCATGTTCGGGCGGCTCCACCGCTGGGAACCCTACCGCATCAAGGGTTCGTGGCCGGACGCCGACATGCTGCCCTTCGGCATCATCCAGTTCAACCGGAAGACCAACTTCACGCAGGACGAACAGCGTCTGTGCTTCACCCTGTGGTCGATCGCGCGTTCGCCGCTGATCCTCGGCGCGGACATGACCAAGCTCGACGACTGGACGCTGAAGCTCCTCACGAACAAGGAAGTCATCGAGGTCAACCAGAACAGCGAAAACAACCGCCAGCTCTCGCAGAAGGGCGACCTCTTCGTGTGGACGGCGGACGTCCCCGGCAGCAAGGATAAATACGTCGCGCTCTTCAACGCCTCCACCCCGGGCACGCACAACATCGATTACCAGAAGGCCAAGTTCCACAGCATCAAGGTCGGCGGTTCCGGCGTGCGCGAGACCGAGATCAAGGCCGACATCGGCGGATCGAAGTCGTTCGCGCTGGCCGTGACCGACGGCGGCGACGGCATCAACTACGACCACGCGGCCTGGCTGGAACCGGTACTCTCCGGTCCCAACGGTACGAAGAAGCTCACCGAGCTCAGATGGAAGAGCGCGTCGCAGGGCTGGGGCAGCACCCGCGTCGGGCAGACCTCCGACGGTCGCCAGATCGACGGCATCGGCACGCACGCGGCCTCGGTCATCATCTACGACCGCCCCGAGGGCTACGACACCCTCACCGCGCGCGGCGTCCTGGCCGACGGCACGGATCGTCAGGGCGGCACGATCGAGTTCCTCGTCCTGACCGACGAGGCGTTCGACGTGGAAGTCAAGGACGAGGCGGAAGTCTCCGTGGACTTCGCCGAACTCGGCGTCGGCAAGCGCGCCCGTGTCCGCGACCTCTGGGAAGGCAAGGACCTCGGTGAGTTCAGCGGATCCTTCTCGCGCGTGCTCAAATGCCACTCCGCGGGCATCTATCGCGTGACTCCGCTCGACTGAGCGTTTCATCCGACAAAAATACCGGCGAGTCCCCCTGCCCCGGGGGATTCGCCTTTTTTTCGCGGAAAAGACGGAGCGCGGCTTGCTTGCAATCGCGGAGTCGCGTGGTATATTATTCCCGCGAAAATGGATTTAACCGCCCTTATTTTGAGCTTCGGGACAGACAGATGATAACATTCGAACAATTCGTGAAGGAGTACGGCGATTTCCGGCTGGAGATCTCGATGGACATCCCGGACGGCAAAGTCGTGGGGATCATCGGGAAGAACGGCTCCGGGAAGAGCACGACCATCAAGGCGATCCTCGGGCTCGTCAAGCCCACGGCGGGCAGCGTGAAGGTGTTCGGCCGCGAAGCCCGCGCGCTCACGCCCCGCGACAAGGAACAGCTCGGCGTCGCGCTGTCCGATTCGATGTTTTCCGAGGTGCTGTCGCTGGAGGACGTGATCGCGATCCTGCGGGCGATGTACCGGGAGTTCGACGAGACGTTTTCCCGCGACATGTGCGCGAAATTCGGTCTCCCGCTCAAAAAGCCGCTGAAGGAGTTCTCGACCGGCATGAAGGCGAAGGCCCGTGTTCTGACCGCCATCAGCCATCATGCCCGGCTGCTGATCCTGGACGAACCGACCGCCGGGCTGGACGTCGAGGCGCGGCAGGAGATCATCGCATTTCTGAAGGACTACGCGGGGTCGAACGCCTGCACGATCCTCATCACGTCGCACATCTCGACCGACCTGGAGGGGCTCTGCGGTGAATTCTACCTCTTCTCGCGCGGTCGGATCGTGCTGCACGAGACGGACGAGAACATCGGGCGGAACTACGGGACCGTGCAGATACCGTTCGAGCTCTTCGACCGCATCGACCGCGGCCGGATCGCCGGGTTCCGGAAGGAGACGTTCGGCTACGCCTGCATCACGAACGACAAGCGGTATTTCGAGGAGAACCACCCGGAACTGAAGGTGAAGAGCGCCGACATCGACGACTTCATCCTGCTGCTCGGAGGAGGGACGGACGAATGAAAGGACTCCTCGTCAAAGACCTGCGCATCACGTTCCGGCGCAAACAGCAGCTCCTCATGCTGCTCGCCATCTGCGTCATGATCGCCTTCTGCACCGAGGGCAGCTTCGTGATCGGCTACTCCGCCATCCTGATCGGCATGCTCGGCCTGACCCCGCTGGTCGCCGACGAACGCAGCAACGGGTTCCCGTTCCTCTTCTCGCTCCCGGTCGACCCGAAGACATACGTGAACGAGCGGTATCTCTTCTGCATCCTGGCGGACGTGCTCGGGGTGGCGTTCGGGACGGCGCTCTTCGTCGCGGCGTGTTACGTGCGCGGCGCCACGGACGCGCTCCCGGACGGGCTCGCCTACGCGGCGCTCTGCCTGCCGGCGACGCTGATGCTGCTCCTCACGATCCTGCCGGTCCAGATGATCTTCGGGATCGAACGCAGCCGGATCATCACGCTCGTGCTGTACGGGGTGCTCTTCGCGGTCTCTGCGGTCATCGTGAAGGTCGTCGGCCCCATCGACCGCGAGCACGCGGCCGCGAACCTGCCGGAATGGCTCCTCAATCCCTTCGTGATCGCCGGCGGCATCCTCCTGCTCGCGCTGATCGTCTGCGGCACGCTGTACGGCTGCTGCATGAAAACGATGAAGAACCGGGAATTCTGACCCCGGCCCCGCCGCGTCTCCGCCCCGAATCGGCCCGCGCGGAAAGAGGGAGGGCGAAAAGCGGGCGGATAAACTCATTTTTTTCCGGTCGGGGGCTTGCATTTGCGAAAAGAAATTGTATGTTATATAGAATTTAACTACCGGGACGGCGAGTCTGCGTCCGCCCCGGTCGAATGTACATTCACACCCCATACCATTTCGTCACCTCAAGAAAGGAAGACTCATCATGAAAAATTCTCTGGTCGTATTCGGCATTATCGCCGCCATCGTGGTCGTCCTGGGCGGCTGGATCATCTCCCAGCGCAACGCCCTGATCGCCCTGGACGAAGACGTGAACGAAGCCTGGTCGAACATCGACACCGATCTCCAGCGCCGCAACGACCTGATCCCGAACCTGGTCGCCACCGTGAAGGGCTACGCCACGCACGAGGAAGAAGTCTTCACCGGCATCGCCGACGCACGCGGCAGACTCGCCGGAGCCACGACCATGCAGGAGAAGGCCGAAGCCGACGCCGCCCTGACCACCGGTCTCGGCCGCCTGCTCGCCATCGCGGAAAACTACCCCGAACTGAAGGCGAACGAGGGCTTCCTCCGTCTGCAGGACGAGCTCGCCGGTACCGAAAACCGCATCAAAGTCACCCGCAAACGCTACAACGAGGACGTGAAGAGATTCAACCGCACGATCCGCCAGTTCCCCGGTTCCCTCTTCGCCGGCAATCTCCCGTTCGTCGGGCTCAACCTCGAACAACGCGACTACTTCGAACCCCCGCAGGGCCACGAAGCCGTCGTGATCGCCCCGAAGGTCCAATTCTGATCTTCTGACCATCGAGCCCGGACGGACCGCTTCGCCCGGGCTTTTTCCTCTTCGCAGAAAGCGTCCAGTCCATGGCGAAAACAGCCGCAAAGAAATTGAATCCGCCCCATGTGGGATACTGGCAGTCCGGGTTCCCGAATCTGCTCGGAAACCTGAGTCTGCTGGTCTTCGTGCTCATGGTGTTGCAGCTGGCGGTATTGTCCATGCTGGATAGCAATATCTTCGACCGTGACAGCTTCCGGAACACGGACGAACGCATCCCCGCCCTCGGGACCCACCGCGTGGTGGACAAGGCCGGCGTGCTGACGACCGGCGAAGTCGACGCCCTGACGGGGCAGATCGATACCTACGAAGACGCGTCCGGCGGGCAGATGGCAGTGCTGATCGTCAAGTCCCTGTACGGGGACGCGATCGAGGATTTCGGTCTCGCCGTGGCGGAGAAATGGAAGATCGGGCAGAAGGGCCTGGACAACGGCGTGGTGCTGGTCCTGTCCATGGAGGACCGGCAGAGCCGCCTGGAGATCGGATACGGCCTGGAGGGCGTCATCAACGACGCCCGCGCCGGCGACATCCTCCGCGGGATGGCTCCCGCCATGCGGGACGGACAATACGCCGCCGCCATCTCCGGCGCGATCGCGGAGGTCGCCCGGATGGTCCTGTCCGAAAACGCCCCGGGCGTCCCGGAAGGGCTGCGATACGACCCGGACGCAGACGATTCGTACGACCATGTCAAGCCTCCGGCCGAACCGTTCGGCCCGAAGG
>JAFYBD010000205.1 GCA_017540385.1 Lentisphaeria bacterium | reverse complement strand
CACCTACAACATGAACGCCTCCGGCAAGCCCGCCATCCTCCTCTTCCTCCACGGTGGCGGCGAACGCGGCAACGACACCGACAACGCCAGCCAGGTCCGTCTCGGACTCCCGGCCATCATCTCCGCCATCAAGGCCGATCCGACCCGCAAGGTCATCGTGCTCGCTCCGCAGTGCCCGAGCAACCAGACCTGGGGCGGCATGGGCCGTCTCCCCGAGGACGGTTCCGCGGCCATCGACATCCTCCCGAAGCTCATTGAGCAGAAGATCAAGGATTACGGCGCCGATCCCGACCGCGTCTACATCACCGGTTTCTCCATGGGCGGCATCGGCACGCTCGAAATGTGCGCGCGCAGACCCGACCTCTACGCGGCAGCCGTCGCGATCTGCTGCGGCGGATCCCAGGCGCAGGCCGACAAGATGGTCAAGATCCCGACCCAGCTCCATCAGGGCGCTGACGATCCCACAGTCCAGCCCGCCCGCACCCGTGCGTTCTACGACATGCTGAAGAATGCCGGCGGCAAAGTCACGTACACGGAGTATCCCGGCGTCGGCCACAATTCGTGGGACAACGCCTACGCGGACAAGAATACCTGGACCTGGCTCTTCTCCCAGAAGCGCGGCAAATAAGCCCCGTTTTCAGGTTCAGTCCTGTACGACATCTCCCGCTCCGGTTCACCCCGGGGCGGTTTTTTTTATGCCCCCGCGGTCTTCGCGGCGCGAAAAATTCGAAAAAAAAGCGTTTTCGAGGTTGATTATTTCGAAAAGAATAGTATAGTGTTCCAAACAACGCACAATCCGCGGCGTCCCGGCGGACTCCAACCGCCGACGCGAACCTGAACACTTTGACTGGAAGGAGTATTCCAAATGAGCGAAATGAGCGATTTGCTTGACGAACTTGAAGAGCGCATGATGAAGTCCGAAGACTCCATGAAGCACGATTTCTCCGCCATCCGGACCGGAAAAGCCTCCACCGCGCTGGTCGATCCCATCACCATCGACTATTACGGCGCGCAGACCAAACTCCGCGACGTCGCAGGCATCTCCACGCCCGATCCGCGCACCATCGCCATCCAGCCGTGGGACAAGTCCGCCCTCGCGAAGATCGAAAAGGCCATCATCGCCTCCAACCTCGGCATCACGCCCCTCAACGATGGCAAGATCATCCGACTCCCCATCCCGCCCCTCAGCGGCGAACGCCGCCAGCAGCTCAGCAAGCAGGTGAAGGCCCGCTGCGAAGAGGGCAAGGTCGCCGTGCGCAATATCCGCCGCGACGGCAACGAAGCCGCCAAGAAGATGGAGAAGGATTCCGTCATCAACGAGGACGAACTCAAGGAACTGCTGGACAAGATCCAGAAGCTCACCGACGAGTACATCAAGAGCCTCGAGTCCGTTTGCGCCGAGAAGGAAAAGGAGATCATGACCGTCTGACGGCCATATTCGCCCGCTTCATCCGCGGGTACATCCTTTCTCCCGTTCGATTGTTTTCTCCCGTCCGTGGTCCCTTCGGCCGCGGACGGTTCTTTTTGCCCCGGGAAAATGAGAAGATCGCCTTCGTAACAGAAAAGCGGCCTGTTCTATGCTTTCTCGAGCACAGATGAAATCAGCGATTGGAATGGGGCTCAAACCTGCAGCAGCCGCCGGTTTTTTTTGTGCGCCCCGGAACTCGATCTTTCACCGGAGGTACCTCGCAAAATTGATTTTCGGTGGCTTTTCGCATCAAGATTCCCGGATTCCCGGATTCCCCCAAACAGCCGGGTACTCCTGAATGATATTTTCGAAAAAAATACACGAACGGGTTGAAAACAGGGGAAAGAAAATATATATTATATTGTGGCAATAGCACAAATTCATTGCGAACAGGAGAAAAAAACACAAATGTTACGCAAGAAGAACAAAACGATTGCGGGCGATGCGGCCCGTTCGGGGCGCGGCCCGGGAATCCGGTCGGCCGCCCTTGGGAATGAGGTTCCGACGATCCGGTCGTCCGCCCTCGAAAATCCCATGTCCGGCTTGAATCAAACATATCAAATACCAGATGAAACGAGGTCAGCCATATGAAAAATGTCATTCCTTTGATCGTAGCCGTCATTCTCGGACTTGCGGCAGTCTATGTGGTGAGCCACTTCCTGCTCGAAAACAACAATTCGGATCAGGAAACGCTGGTGTCCGTCGTGGTCGCGGCCCGCGACCTTGATGCGGGCGAGGAACTGCTGCCGGGCGCGTGTTCGTTCAAAAACGTGCCGGAATCGGCCGTGCCCCAGTCCGCGATCCTGTGGGAGAGCGTCAGCCTGACCTATGGTCAGAAGATTCCGCACGCACTCAAACGCGGCAACTACATCCTTTTCGAGGATATTCAGCTGAACCTTTCCCTCGCGGACTGCGTAGCTTCCGGCAAATGGCTGATCCCGGTGACGTTCTCCGATCCGACCCTCGTGAAAATGCTGAAGCCCCAGGACGAAATCGCGATCGCCGCCGCCTATTCCCACTCCGAGGTCATCAAGCCGAAACTGTCAACGGAGGAACTGCTCGAAAACCCGGAAGAGGCGGAGAAGGCGGACGTGCAGATGGAACGCGAAACCGTAATCCTTTTCCCCTGCATCGAGGTGATCGGCATTGACAACAACAACGGTCTCTTCCGCGAATCCGGAAACTCGACCGCCACGATCTATGTCTCCCTGCCGCCCCGGCAGGCGACGATCCTGCTGGCGGCCCAGCAGGAGGCGGAACTCTATCCGATCCTCCGCAGGAGAAACGATCCGTCCGCGCGGAACCGCATGGAGATCGGCTCCGTGAACAAGAAAACATTCGAAAACGTGCGTTCCGGTCTGGATACGACAGTCCTTCCGAACGAAAACGCAAACCCCTCGAACTGAACGGCGGTAAAGTATGAACAAAATGAAGACAGCCATTTCTTTGCTGGCGACCGCAATCCTGCCTCTTTCCGGCATGGCGCAGACAAATCAGCAGCCGGCCGCTATCCCGGCCCAGCCCGCCCAGCAGGCCCAGCAGGGCGGGGCTCAAATGTCCCAGGACGATCTGGCGAAGGCGATCACCGATGCTCTGACCCGGCAGATAATCTCCGACGATCAGGACATGCAGGAGCAGGTCTCCATCACCGTCGGAGAAAAACGCGTCCTGAGCGTGCCGTTCTCCATCGACTCCTGCAAGTCGGATTCCTCCAACATTAAAATCGAACGGGTCTCCGGTAGCACGTTCGAGATCTCCGGCTCCTCTCCCGGCCAGGCCGTCATCATCGTCCATGCGGGCGGTCTCGAAAAGGAATATCATGTCACGGTGTACAACTCCACGCTTCAGACGTATCAGGAACTCAGCCGTCTGCTCGAGGAGCTGCCCGAAATAACGCTGCAAATGTACAACGGCGGGCTGGTCCTCCGCGGCATCGTGACGCAGCCCATCCATTGGGATTATTTCCGCCGGATCATGCAGTCCTACGATGGCAGATGCGACAACTACGTCTCCTTCATCCCGGACGCGAAACTGGTCTCCGATCTGAAAAAACAGCTGGCGGATGCGGGATTCCCGGTGGAAGACAAGTCCGGGCCCGAATACCCCGGCAAACTGACCATGAACCTGACCGGGACCGTCCTGACCGTGCGGGGCTATCTGTATTCCGAGCAGGGCGTCCAGACGGTCCAGTCCATTCTCTCCGCACAGCGCTGGCTCAATCCGGACTGGAACGCCAACAACGTCACACTTCAAACCGACTTGAAGATCGCCCCGGCCCAGATCGATCTCGGGGTCGTGTTCGTCGGCGTGAAGCGGACTCAGCTGGAACGCTTCGGGAACGCCCAGGCAGACGGCACGGTCCTGACCTGGGACGTCGTCAACTGGTTCAAGGCCCTGTACGGCGGCACCATGGATGCGATCAACAGCCACGGCAGCCAGCACGCGGGTACTTCGGTTACGCTCAAAACGAACCTGAAAGGATCGTTGGTGTTCTTCGGGCAGAACGGGGTCTCCGATTTCCGCGACGCCGGGCACATCACGCTTACAAGCAACGGCGGGGAATCCTCTTTTGAGAACGGCGGCACACGCCAGGTAAAGGTGTACGGAGAGAATTCCGCCGACATGAAGGAAATCGAGTTCGGCCTGAAATACAAGGCGCAGGCGTTCCTTCAGGAGGACAACACGGTCAAGCTGGACATCGACCTGGAACGGAGCCTGCCTCCGGTCCGGGACGACGATGACTATGTCCAGAGCAAGAGCAAGACGAAAACGTCTTTGATATGTCCGCTCGGACAAACCGCCATCATAGCCGGACAGAAGGAACTGACGTTCACACAAAGCGGCCCGAGCGGCTATGCGTTCCTCCGGCACATCCCGATCATCAACTGGTTCGCCTCCTCCTCGGAGGATAAGGGCGAAGAAAATCAGATCCTCATCCTTGTATCTCCCGAGCTGATGCATCAGGATACGCAGATGTCCTCCCGTCCGTCCGAGGAGAACGCCACGCTGGAGCAGGAAGTCTCCGAACGGGTCAACGAGGAATATCAGGAAGTTCAGGAAAACGAACGGAAATCGTGGTTCCAGCGGATGTTCACGTGGTGACACGGCCATGAAACTCATATTCACAAACGAAAAACGCTCCATCGCTCTTCCGTCCGGCTGCCGCCTGGTCATCGGACGGCAGGAGGACGCCGATATCCGGATCCCGGACAAGCACGTTTCGCGCCGCCACGCCGAAATCACGGAGGAGGACGGAAAGGTGTTCGTCCGGGATTTGGGCAGTCACGCCGGGACGAAGAAAAACGGCGTCGGCGTCACGGACAAAACGGAGCTGGCCCCGGGCGACATCCTGACGATCGCCGATTTCGAATTCAAGGTCAGTCCGGGTTCGTCCGCCACCTCAAGCGCCATACCGGTTTCGCCTCAGCAGACTGCCGCGCAGCAAGCCGTGCCGCTGCAGGAGGCGATGCCGGAAGCCGGGGGCCACACGCTTCCCCTGTACTCGGCTCAGGCGGACCAGCAGAGTCTTTTTACGGAAAACATGCTGCAGCTGTCGAAACGCGTCCAGACGCGCGTGCTGGAACTGCTGAACGTGGGCAAGGAGACGCAGAACAATCTTTCCGATGCGGCCATGCGTCCGCAGGTGGAGTCCGCCCTGGATCAGATTCTCCGGGAAATCCGGCACGAGATTCCCCCGGACGTGAACATCGACCTGCTCAGGCAGACGCTGATGGACAACCTGATCGGCCTCGGTCCGCTGTCTCCTCTTTTGCGCGACACGTCCATTTCCGAGATCATGATCAACGGCCCGGAGCACATTTTCATCGAAAGCAAAGGGCTGCAGTACCGCACTCCGTCCAAATTCCACAGCGAAGCGCATCTGCAGTCGATCATCCAGCGAATCGTGGAGCCGCTGGGCCGCCATATCGACGCGGCGTCCCCGATGGTGGACGCCCGACTCAAGGACGGGTCCCGCGTGAACGCGGTCATTCCCCCGCTCGCGCTCGACGGATCTCTGGTCACGATCCGCAAATTCCCGTCGAAAAAGCTGACCCCGGAGGACCTGGAGAAATTCGGAAGCCTGACGCACGCCATGACGCTGTTCCTGAAGGAAGCGGTCCGTGCCCGCAGAAACATCCTGGTCTCCGGCGGCACGGGCTCCGGCAAGACGACGCTCCTGAACATCCTTTCGCAGTTCATCCCCGAAAAGGAACGCGTCATCACGGTCGAAGACTCGGCGGAACTGAAGCTGACGCACGAAAACCTCTGCCGGCTGGAGGCGCGCCCCGCAAACGTCGAGGGTCAGGGCCGGATCACGATCCGCGACCTGGTCATCAATACGCTCCGCATGCGTCCCGACCGGATCATCGTCGGCGAGTGCCGCGGCCCGGAGGCGCTTGACATGCTTCAGGCGATGAACACCGGCCACGACGGCTCCATGACGACCTGTCACGCGAACACGCCGCGCGACGCGCTGTCCCGCCTCGAAAACATGGTCATGATGGCCGGATTCGAGCTGCCGTCCACCGCGATCCGCGAACAGATATCCTCGGCGATCCACCTGATCGTCCAGCAGACCCGCCTGCCGGACGGCTCGCGCAAGATCGTGAAGATCAGCGAGGTCACCGGCCGCGAAAACGGCATCATCCTGATGCAGGACATCTTCACCTTCGAGCAGGAAGGGTTCGACGAGAATTTCCACGTCATCGGTCACCATACGGCGACCGGCAACATCCCGCGTTTCATCGATGAACTTCGGCAGTCCGGCGACCTGCAGCTGGATATGTCGGTATTCGTACCGGAGAGCTGAGGCGCCATGGATATCTCAATCCTGCAAAAGATCGGCATCTACCTGCTGGTTTTCGCCGCGGTCTTCCTGCTGATTTTCCTCTCGGTCGTAATGGTCCAGGGGATCAGCATGGAGCATTACGATCACAAGGTGAAGGACAAGACCGCCGGGGGACACCGCAACGACATCGGATATTTCGTCGCTCCCCGGGTCCTGCTTCAGATCCAGATTTCGATCGGCACCCTCCTGATGGCGCTCATCGTCGCGATCCTGCTGTTCTGCAAGGTGTTCATGATCCCTGTGCTGATCGTGGTCAGCCTGCTGGCCCTCGGCCTCGGATACGTGCTGCCGATCCTGTATTATTCCCGCAAGGTGAAGAAACGCGCCAGCGATTTCGAAGGCAGCATCCTCGACCTCTCCATGGGGCTGACGAGCGGACTCCGCGCCGGACAGGCCCTGCCGCAGGCGCTGGAGGTCTTTGCTCGGCGCAGCGAGGGGACGCTCAAGGAAGAACTGGACATCGTCCTGCGGGAATACCGGCTCGGCGTGGAACTGCCGGATGCGCTTCAGCGCATGTACGACCGTCTGCCCTGCGAGGATTTGCAGCTTCTGATCGTGTCGATCCGCCTGACGCTGCAATCGGGCGGAAGCCTGGCGGACGTCCTCCAGCGCATCACGCAGACGATCCGCGGGCGCATCGAGTTCCAGCAGAAATTGAGGGCTCTGACGGCGCAGGGCCGGTTCGAAGCGCTCGCCATGTCCCTGGCGCCCCTGCTGGCGTTCGTGCTTCTGTTCGCCATTAACAACGACCTGATGCTGCCGATGGTGCAGACGCTGATCGGATGGTGCGCCATCGGGGTCATGCTGACGCTGGAAACCATCGGATATTTCGTAATCCGGGCAATCGTGGATGTGAAGGTGTAATATGAATCATACGAGCATTTATCTTCTGACGTTCCTTGCGGTGCTCATGCCCTTTGTGGCGTACGTTCTGTTTGCAAACAACACCCCGGCCACGCGCGGGAACAGGAAACAGGAGGAGGAGGATCTCCCGTCGCTGTTCCGGTTCTGCCTGACCCCGGCCAAAATCATGAACGCCGTCGGGATCGGCAGCCTGATCCACAAATTGTTCCCCTCGCAATGCCGCATCATGCGGAAGAAGCTCCAGTATGCCGGGCTGAACCTGACCCCCGAGTTCATTTACCAGTCGCGGCTGTTCCTCATGTTCCTGCTGGGAGCAGTGGGAGCCATGGGCGCGTGGATGGTGGTCGAACCCGACCAGCAGGGGGCCATCCCGGTCGCGGGGCTGATCGGTGCGTTCGTCGGCTGGTTCCTGCCCGGCACCACGGTCGGAAATCTGGTTCAGACGCGCCAGACGAAAATCCTTCAGGCGATCCCATTTTCCATCGACCTGATCTCGTCGGCGATGCGCGGCGGCCTGGACTTCAGCGCGGCGATCCGCTTCTACGTGTCGCTGGGCACGGAAGGCCCGCTCATTGACGAATACCGGATCATGCTTCGTGAAATGGAGCTCGGCGTGATCCGCACGGTCGCGCTTCAGAACATGGCGGAACGGATCCAGCTCAAGGAGTTCACGTCGTTCACCTCCGCCGTTGTGATGGGGACCGAGCTCGGCGCGTCGCTGGCGGAAACGATGGAGATCCAGAGCGAGGAAATGCGGAAACTCCGGTTCTCCATCGCCGAATGTAAAGCGCAGCGCGCGCCCTCGCTGATGCTGCTCCCGATGGCGCTTTTCATCCTTCCCGCAGTGTTCATCATCATCCTTACTCCGGTTTTTCTGAAAATGAAAGAATCGGGCGTTCCGTTGTTCTGAGGAGTCGAAATGATGCAGAAGTATTACAAGATACAGTTCACCGGCGGCGAGCTTTCCGGCAGGTCTTTCATCGTTCCTCCCGAGGGACTTCTGATCGGAAAATCCGTTACGGCGGGAATCCGTCCCGGCGGAAACGACATCGAGATCAAGCATGCCTCCCTGTATGTCCGGGAAACGGACTCCGCTCTTATCCTGGAGTCCCACGCCGAATCCGTGTTCGTCGGAGACGGCCAGCTGGAGCCGGGCCAGGCGACGGAGCTTGCCCCGGGGACGATCGTGCGCCTGGGAAAGAACCTCGTGTTCCATGCCGAGGAAGAGGAAGGCACCGTCCCCGTCACGCTTCCTTCGCCTTTCTCTCCCGGCGACGACGAACCGACGGAGGACAGCACGGTCGACGGAGAGAATGAGGCCGGCCGGGAAAACAGCGAAGACAGGACCCGTTACGCCTCGGAGGACGAACTCCGGGACCTGAGGCGGTTCCTGCAGAAACAGACCAGCAGGAAGAAGTTCACGATCGCATTCGGGATCATCCTGCTGCTTGCGATCATCGGCGGCGGTTTCCTCTATACCGAGCTGCAGATCGAGAACCCCGTGACCTGGCCCGGAGAAGTGTCCGGCGTGTACAACGACGACGAGTTCCGCTTTGAGCTGGGGCCGCAGGGAAAGTTCATGATGTACTATCCGGTATGCGCGCAGACGAAAGTCGAGAAAACGGAGACGAATTGCGAAGTGATGACTCTCCTGGGCAAAAACCTGGACGTCGTGTTCCACCTGAAACTCGAAGTGAATCCCGTGCCGGACGGATTCGTCGTTTCGCGCAAGACGAGTTTCAGCCGCTGGCGCAAGGACGCGGAGGAAAACAAGGGATTCACCTTCCTCGGGCCGCCGGAAGACAAGTTCTACGCGATCTCGACCTGCGGCTTTCCGTACCAGACGATGGAGTATAAAAGGGCCGACGACGTCATGCAGTGGCAGGGCTTCGTCTGCTATATGCGTTATCACGACCAGGAGATCATCCTCACGCGCGAAGTCCCGGTCCAGCATTACTGGCGCGCGGAAAAAGTCGTGACCAATTACGGCTGTTTCGTCGCCTCGCCGGATGCCGCGAACAGTTACTGGGAGATCCCGGAGAATATCCCGGAGAACGCTTCCAAAACGGAGCTTTACCGTTCTCTTCTGTCAAAATGGATGATGAACAATGCCGCGAACACCAACTGGCCGGAAATCAAACAGGAATTCGCCCTTCTGCTTTCGCTTTCGGGAAAGGCGAACGACGAGGACATGATGGGTGATGCACTGGAGCTCCTGTCCGATTTCCGTGAACGTCAGGCGCTCTGGTATGCGCAGATGTGCCTGGCCTATCAGCATTATGAAAAGGAGGAAAACTGGCACATGATGAAAAATGTTCTCAATGAATCCCTGTCCAAATTCCCGACGCCCGATGATTATCGGCATATCAGAATCCTGCACAACATCTGGACACTCGACGAATGACTCTTTTCCATTCCAAAAAACAGCCGAACGAATCGGCGGACAAAGGACGTACCCCCCGCAAACGGGGTATCGGCTATTATCTTGAAATCCGCTGCCGCGGCAAATTGGTCAGGACGATCCTGATGGACGATCCCGACACGCCCATGACCATCGGACGGGCGGCGGACAACGACCTGGTCATCCCGGAGGACGACCGTTCCTGCGGAGAGCATCACGCGAAACTGCACATCGTCCAGAACGGCGTAAAGTTGAGCGCCTGCGAAAAGAACCGGATCCATTTCCACGGGGAAAGTGTTTCCTCGACCGTTCTGAAGAAGAACGACCGGGCCTCCATCGGCGATTCCGAGATCTTTGTCAAATCGACCTCGGAAGCCGCAAGCGCGCCCTGCGACGTGCATCGACTGGAAACCCATGGCGGCGAACGGAACGGCGAAATAATCCGCCTGGAAAAAAGTCCGTTCCGGATCGGTTCCGCGGCGGACAACGATCTGGTCCTGAAATCCGACGTCGTATCCAGGCATCACGCGGAAATCAGGATCGCGGAGAACGGCGAGACCTGGCTGCGGGACCTGGGAAGCTCCAACGGTACGTTCGTCAACGGAGAAAGACTGAAACGCCAGGAACGCATGCTGATGGATCTGGACGAGATCTCCGTGGCCTTCTTCGATTATGCCTTCCTCGACCGGAATGTCGTGCATACGCGGACCCAATTCGGAAAAAAAATCCTGATCCTGGTATTTACGCTGTTCGTAGTCGCGGGCGTTTTCGGGCTGTATTACATGATGTCGCCGCAAACGGAAACCGTGATCGACGTGATCGACTACTACCTGAGGCAGAACAATTACGGCGCGGCGAAACGCGTCCTCACCAAGATGCCGGATTCCAAAGGCTTCCAGCGCTATGAAAAACAATACCGGGACTATGCCACCAGCATCCCGAATTACGAAAACACCTACAATGCCCTTCTTTCGTTCCGGAACGAATTGAAGGACAGCCAATGGAGCAATGCGGCGGAGTGTTTCGGGAGACTCGAACTGGATAATCCTGATGCCTGGAATCAGGCAGACCCCCAGACGCCCGGCATCCAGCATCAGGTCCAGGAGGAAAAGAAGATGCTGGATACCCAGCTTTCCCTGCGCAATATGGCGACGTCTCTGGATACGACCGTCGATGAATTGAAGGGAAAATGGAAGGAGATGCAGCCGCTGCAAAAACGCTTGAAGGACGAGCTGGAGGCCGAGCCGACGACCGTTCCGGATTATCTTCATCCGCTCTATCAGGCGATCCTGCATCAATTGTCGGATCTGGAGAATGACTGCGGCCTGCTTCAAAAGATCGAATCGAAACTGAACGATCTGCTCGAGAGAGGGGCCCTGAAGCAGATCACCGACTTCATCAATTTCCTGACGAATGACGAAAGCGATATTTCCGGTATCCTCAAAGTTTACAAGCGCGATCTGCTGAACAGGATGAAGATCATCCGGGACAACCTCCAATCGCTGGATGAAAACGATCAGGCGCTTTTCGACCTGCGGCTGGACGACATTCGTCGCGTTCATCTCATTTCCTCGGACGACTGCGTCATGATCCCGCAGCTGTTCAAGCTCCGGGAACGCATGGGGGACCGTCTTCTGGCCCAGTTCCGCGGACGCGACCAGTGGCGCGGATTGCAGGAATCTCTCGAGGTCTATCGCCTCGAACCGGGCAGGCTGCCCGAAGTGATCGCGGTCTTTTCCAACGAAGCCCTGCTGGAACGCGTCTTTTCGCTTTCCGATCTCTCCTCGTCCGAAACCAGGGTTGTTTCGGCGGAATACGAAAAGCTCTTCGGAGAACGTTATTTCTACGAGGTCCTGCAGCAGACGGTCCATTCCTCCAACAACCTTTACGCGTCCGATCTGCTCCCGGACATTCAGTACGTCCCGCAGTGCATCCACCTGAAGGACATGTACCGGAAGATCGCCGAAGCGCTGGTCTGGTGCAATCTGCCGCAGAACGAATGGATGATGCACGGCCGGATCCAGGAGACGAAGGAGTATTACCAGGCGATCATGGATACGCGGAAAAACGTCCTGAACGTCTGCCTGAGCATCGCATCCCGGAATAAAAACAACCGGCAGTATTTCCTCTCGAAAACGGCGTATTTCTTCTTCGCCCCGTTCACACCGGATATCCCGGCGCAGATGCAGGCGTTCGGCGAGGAATGGCGCCAGTTCCGCCTGGAACAGCAGAACCACATCTATTCGTACGACCCGATGGACGAATCGAAGGCGGCGCAGATCAAGGCCCATGTGATCAAAAACGGCATCCCCGGCGATCCGCTCTTCAACTGGGTCAGGAGCCTGGACTGATGAGAAGACGGACTAAACGCGCCGTCCTTCTGGAGTACACGCTCCTCGTCTGCTCCATCCTGCCGCTGGTTTTCGCCGTGTCGGCCACGGTCTATTCCAGCAACCTCTTTTCCGGCGGCTTCGGGGCGGTCGGCAAGTCCGTCGTGTATCTGTACCAGCGGATCGTAACCGTCATTTCCCTGCCCGTCCCGTGAAGCTCGCGATCCCCGACATCCCGAACGATCCCGGCGATCCGCCGGACTGGCTGTGCCGTGCGGACGAACTGGGGTTTCTGCTCAGTCCGGCTGACGATTCTCCTGAGAAATTCCGGTCCGGAATCGAGAAAATGCGGCAGGAACTCCGCCTCGGACTTCCCGCGGGCGAACCCGAACTGCCGCCGGATGCGGCGGAGCTTCCGCCCGGGATCCGGGAGAAGGCGGAGCAGATCGTATTCGACTTGTACGGCATCCGTCCGTCGTGGGTCCCGGCGTATCTCTCCACGCGGGAAACGGGTCGCTTTTCCGCAGGCGTTACGGTCATTTATCAGACGGATGAGGGTCCGTGCCTCCCCGTGATCTTCCTCTCCGGGGCGTTCCGGACGAAGACCCGCCACCGCGGCTACGACGCCGCCGAAACGCTCGCTCACGAAATGGTTCATGCGGTCCGAACGTTTCTTCCTGACGATTCGGCGTACGACGAGTATTTCCCCTGCCAGGTGCACAAATCGCGTTTCCGCCGCGTCGCGGGCAACTTTTTCCGCAAGTGGTACATCCCCGTCCTGTTCTTCTGCGGTCTGACGTTCTCGGTCCTGCGGCCGGAGTTTCTGCTCCTTCCGCTTCCGGTCCTTCTCCGGGAGCTGCAGCTGTCGGCACGCATCCGTACGGCGGCCGCGAAACTGCGCGAACTCGGCCTGCGTCCGATGCCGGTCCTGCTGCGGCTATCCGATGAGGAGATCAGGATGCTGGCGCGCGGAAAGCTCCCCGCGTGCCTGTCGGAAACCGGATCACTCCGCCGGGATCTCTTTTTCCGCCGTTTCCGGGCGCGATAAGGGCGCGTCGGGCAGCTGGAGGGAATCCAGCTCGTCCAGGGCGGCATCCGCGTCGGGAGGGCGGTTTCCGGGCTCCGGCTCGGCCATCCATCCGAGCAGACGGACGAAATCCATCGTGGCGAACGGCTGCAAGTCGCGCATCAGCGCTTCCGGGCGGCTTTCCCGGATGAGCCTGCCCGTTTCCGTCAATCCTGCACGAGGGAAACGCGGCCGCCCGGTCAGCAGTTCATAGAGCATGGACGACAGGCTGAAGAAATCCGTGCGGGCGTCGACTTTCGTCGTGTCGAGCGTCTGTTCCGGGGACATCGCGGACGGCGTGCCGAATACGTCGGGCCCTTTTTCCGGGAAACCGTCCATGCGGGCGATCCCGAAGTCGCCGAGCCGGATCTCTCCGTCGTCCGCGATCCAGATGTTGCCCGATTTGATGTCCCTGTGAACGATCCCGTTCCGGTGGAGTTCGCGCAGGGCGTGCAGGTTTTCCCTCATCACATGGACGGTCTGCGCGAAAGGCAGCTTCCCGGCGTGTTTAAGCCGTGCGGAAAGCGATCCGCCGGAGGCGTATTCCAGCTCCGCGACGAAAAAGCGTCCGGCCGTGCCGGTTCCCAGGACGCGGATCAGCGACCGGCACGATGCACGGGTCAGGAACTCCGCCAGCGCGGGCGCCATGGCCGCGCTGCGATGGTCGTCCCGGATGAATTTCAGGATGACCGGAGCGTTCCGTTTCCTGTCGAACGCGAACCAGACTTCCTGCCGTCCGTCCCGGATGCGGTGCGCCTTCTGCAGGACGCAGTCCCCGATGATCTCGCCGGGGAAGAACGCCGGGGCGCGCCCGTCTTCCGCGTCGTCCGTCATGGGTATTCCGGCAGCTCGATGCCCATGATCTTCGCGTCGTCGGCGAACGAGGGCTTTTCTCCGAGCATGAACCGGCCGGTGACGGTCCCGTCGGGCGCGATGGAGTCCGTATGCCACTTCATCAGCGTGCGCGTGCGGTATTCGCCCTGTTCCAGCGGCAGGATCTCGGCGATCTCCACGGTTTTTCGGGAGCCGTCGGGCAGGCGCATGGTGTGGACCACGCAGTTGATGGCGGACGCCACCTGCATGCGGATGGCGGTCAGGGGCAGTTCGATCCCGCTCATGATGGCGCAGGTCTCCATACGGCTCAGCGCGTCGATGGGCGTGTT
>JAFYBD010000204.1 GCA_017540385.1 Lentisphaeria bacterium | reverse complement strand
GTGTCGCCGGGCGCTGCGTGCTTCACGACGTCGTACGCGGCCTCCTCGGCGGGCAGGAGCTCGGCGAATTCCTGCGCCTGGTATCCGATCACGACGTTGTGCCCGAGGCGTGCGCGGCCGGAAGTCGGGGCGAGCGTACCCGCGATGATACGGAGCAGAGTGGTCTTTCCCATGCCGTTGTAGCCGACGATGCCGAGCTTGTCGCCGTTGCCGATCGTGAACGAGAGGTCGCGCAGGACGAATCGTTTGCCGTCGTACGAATGGGAGACGTTTTCGACCGAGCAGACCTCGGCGCCGCAACGCGGCGGGTCCGGGATGCGGATGCGGCCCTGGAAATGAAGCTGTTCGGGCAGCTCCTCGGTCTCCATCTTGTCGAGCATCTTGATCCACATCTGGACCTGGGCGGCCTTGGATGCCTTGTAACGGAACCGCTCGATATTTTCCTTCAGCTTCTCGCGGCGTTTTTCGGTGTTTTTCCGGGCAGCTTCGGCGAGGGCGGAACGCGTCTCGCGTTCGACGACGTACTTGCTGTAGTTCCCGGAATAACGCGTGGCGCGGCCGCCGTTGATCTCGAGCGTGATGGTCGTGAGGGAGTTCAGGAGGAAGCGGTCGTGGGAGATGAGCAGGAGCGTGCCTGCGTAGGTGCGGAGTTTCCGCTGAAGCCACTCCACGGCTGGCACGTCCAGGTAGTTCGAGGGTTCGTCGAGCAGGAGGATGTCGGGCTCGGAGAGCAGCACGCGCGCCATGGAGGCACGCATCTGCCAGCCGCCCGAAAAGGAATTCAGGGGATGGTGGAAGACCTCCTCGTCGAATCCGAGCCCGGCGAGGGCGGCTTCGGCGCGGTGGCCGGAATCGTATCCGCCGAGGTGTTCGAACCTGGTCTGCAGGCGGCCGAGCTCGTCGAGCAGCTGGCGGTTCGAAGGATCGTCCTCGAGCGCACGGCCGATTTCCTCGATCTTCGCCTGGAGGATCGGGAGTTCGCCTGTGGCGGCCACGTAGGACAGCACGTCCTCCTGCTTGTCCGAGAGGTCGATCTGCTGGCGCAGGATGCCGATGCGGAGACGTTCCGGGATCAGGATCTCGCCTTTGTCGGGCGGGAGCTCGCCGAGGATCATGCTGAATACGGTGGTCTTGCCCGTGCCGTTCGGGCCGACCACGCCGACGCGCTCGCCCTGGTTGATCCGGAACGACGCATCGTCGAGGATGGGTTTCCCTCCGAGGAGCTTTGTGACGTTCTGGAAATCAATCATGTTCGGCTGGCTGATTCGGTTCCGGTCGGGACTGTGCGGCGGGCGTCAAAACGTCACTCGGCGTTTTCGGCCTTCAGCATTTTTCCGCGGATGCGGCGGCGTTCGAGTGCGGTCAGGTATTTCTTGCGGAGGCGGATATTGAGCGGGGTGACCTCGACGTATTCGTCGTCCTCGATGTACTCGAGGGCCTCTTCGAGCGAAAGCTTCGCGGCGGGGGCGATCTTCAGGTTGCGGTCGCTGCCTGCGGCGCGCATATTGGTGAGCTTCTTCGCCTTCTGGAGGTTGACCTCCAGGTCGTCGTCGGTGGAGTGGGACCCCACGATCATGCCCTCGTACGTTTCCACGCCGGGGTCGATGAAGAACGTGCCGCGCAGCTGGAGGGCGTCGATGGCGTACGCTTCGGCCTTGCCGCGGCCCATGCTGACCATGACGCCGTTCTGACGGCTCGGCACGTCGCCCTTCATGGGCTCGTAGTGGTCGAACCGGTGGGAGATGATGGCTTCGCCGGCGGTGGCGGTCATGACCTTGCTGCGGAGACCGATGATGCCGCGCGTGGGGATCATGAACTCGAGGAGCTGGCGGGATCCGTGCTGCTCCATTTTCATCATTTCGCCGCGGCGGAGCCCGACGATCTCGATGACCTTGCCTGCGGCGTTTTCCGCCACGTCCACGGTGAGCTCTTCGATCGGCTCGTTCTTCACGCCGTCGATCTCCTTCACGATCACGTGCGGCTTGGTAATGGTGAGCTCGTAGCCTTCGCGGCGCATGGTCTCGATCAGGATGGCCAGATGCAGCACGCCGCGTCCGCTGACCTTGAAACAGTCGCTTTCGCCCTCTTCCACGCGCAGCGCCACGTCGCGTTCGGCCTCTTTCAGGAGGCGTTCGCGGATGTGACGGCTGCTGATGAACTTGCCCTCCTGGCCGAAGAACGGGGAGTCGTTCACGCGGAACATCATGGAGAGCGTGGGCTCGTCGATGGAGATCGGGGGCAGGGCCTCGGGCGTGTTCGCGTCGGCGATGGTGTCGCCGATGTCGATGTGTTCCACGCCCACGATGGCGCACAGGTCGCCGCAGGGGACTTCGCGGACTTCCTTGCGGGAGATGCCCTCGAACGTGAAGAGCTGCTTGATCTGCGTGGAGGACACGCTGCCGTCGCGCTTGATCTGGCACAGGGGCTGGTCGAGCGAGAGCGTGCCGCGGTGGACACGCCCGATGCCGATGCGCCCCACGTAGTCGTTGTAGTCGAGCGTGGTCACCTGGACCTGCGCCGGGCCGTCGTTCACGGGCGGCGGCGGGATGTGGTCGATGATGGCGTCCATGAGCGGGAGGATGGAGTCGCGGGAACCCTTCTCGAGGTCGGTCGTGGCCCAGCCGTCGCGGCCGCTGGCGTAGAGGACCGGGAATTCGAGCTGCTCCTCGGTTGCGTCGAGGTCGATGAAGAGGTCGTAGACGGCGTTCAGCACCTCCTGCGGACGGGCGTCAGGCCGGTCGATCTTGTTGATGATGACGATGGGGCGGAGTTTCAGTTTCAGCGCCTTGTCGAGCACGAACCGGGTCTGGGGCAGGGGACCCTCGGCGCTGTCCACCAGAAGCAGCAC
>JAFYBD010000023.1 GCA_017540385.1 Lentisphaeria bacterium | reverse complement strand
TCGCCCCGAACAGACCCAGAATCAGGGCGGCAGAAAGGGTACCCAGGGTACCATCAACGACGTTTACAAACGTGTCCCGAACGGGTACTGGACCTGGAACCAGAAGGACTGGGGCGACGGCGAGTGGGATTGATTCAGTCCCTTGCCCGGGCCGCCAAGCCCGGCTTCAGACAAAAAAACTCCGGCGGAACCGATTCGGCTCCGCCGGTTTTTTTGTCGCCTGATCGAGGATGAAAGGGAAAGGGAGATTCAGGACAGCTCTTCGAAAGTCTTTCTGTAGCGCTTGACGTTTTCTTCAAACGCTTCGTTGAGGCGTTTTTCACGCTCTTCGTCTTCGGTGCGGGGAGTGACGGGTTCACGGGACGGTTGTTTTTCAACACCGGGATTGGACTTCTTGTTCCTGTTGTCCTTCATGGTTTCACCTTCGTTTGTCACTTCGCGAGGGCGAGGATGACGACGCCGAGGAGGATCAGGGCCAGCGCACATGCTTTCTTCTTCACATGCACGTCGCGGAAATACCATGCGCCGGCGGTGAACGACACGATGCAGCTGCAGCGCCGCACCAGCGAGACGAGCGAAATCTGGATGTCCGGCAGGCTCACGGCGTAGAAATACAGGAAATCGGCCAGGATGAGCAGGATCCCGGTGAGGGGGATCGTCCAGCGCCAGACGAACTTGTGGTGCTTGCCGAAGCATTTCGCGCGGAAGAGGCAGACGGCGCCGAGGATCGCCACGAGGTCGACCGAGAACCAGAACTGCACGGTGCGGGGGGGGATGCCGAGGACGTTCATGAGGTATTTGTCGTACAGCGCCGACCCGGCCCCGAGGAGCGTGCCGAGGAGGATCAGGTGGACTTCGCGGGCGCGCCAGAACGAGATGCCCTCGAGTTTGCCGAAGACGGAGAAGAGATAGTAGCCGGTGAAGATCAGGATCATCGCGCACGCCTGGGCGAACGTGGGGACTTCGTGGAAGAGCAGGAGCCCGCCGAGGAAGGTCCAGACCGGGCTGCTGGCGCGGATCGGAGCGGCGATGGAGATCGGCAGGTCGCGCATGGCATAGTAGACGCAAATCCAGCTGGAGGACACGAGCAGGGATTTCAGCACGATGAGGCCGAAATCGCGCGCCGTGCATTTTGCGTCCGCCAGCGACCCGGTCCACAGCACGGTCGCGATCAGATAGAACGCCGAGCCGCAGAGGGTGGCGAAGAAGAGCACGTGCAGGACGGAGTTCTTCTCGACGGCGTGTTTTTTGCAGAGGTCGTAGAACCCGAGCGCGATGGCGGAACCGATCACGGGGAGCAGCCACGGGGGCAGGAAATCGGGCATCGGGGGGCGGCGTCCTTTCCGTTCAGCCGAGGATGGACGCGATATCCGGCGCGACGGACTGGATATGCTCCTTGGCGAGCGTCATCACGTCCTCGGGATCTTCCGCCGTGAGGGCGATCTTTGCGAGTCGTTCGGAGTCGAGCATGGAGATCTTGCGGATCACGCCGCGTATCTCCGCGATGGCGCTTGCGCCCATGCTGAGTTCGAGCACGCCCATGCCGAGCAGGATCGGGGTGAACCTGGGATCGGCGGCGATCTCGCCGCAGACGCACACCGGGATGCGGTGTTTCTTCGCGGCCTGGACGGTCAGGCGGACGAGCTCCATCACGGCCGGATGGCTCGGACGGTAGAGATACGCGACGCGTTCGTTCAGGCGGTCGACCGCGAGCGTGTACTGCACGAGGTCGTTGGATCCGATGCTGAAGAAATCGACCTTCGCGGCGAGCGCGTCGGCGATCAGGGCGGCGGACGGTATCTCGATCATCGCGCCGAACTTCACCTTCGGATCGAACGGGATGTTCTCGCGTTTCAGGTCCTCGATGATCTCGTCGCGGATGGCGAGCAGCTCCTCGATCTCGCAGAGCGAGGAGACCATCGGGAACATGATCCTGAGGTCGCCCTCGGCACCGGCGCGCAGGAGCGCGCGCAGCTGGGTGCGGATGATCTGCGGTTTCTCGTGGCAAAGACGGATCGCGCGGAGGCCGAGGAACGGATTCGGCTCGCGGATGGCGGACGCCGACGCAGGATCGAGCTTGTCACCGCCGAGGTCGACGGTGCGGATGGTCACGGCGCGGCCGCGCATGGCGCGGAGGACCTTCACGTAGATGCCGTACTGCGTTTCCTCGTCCGGGGGTGTCTGGGTGTTCATGAAGAGGTATTCGGTGCGGAAGAGTCCGATGCCCTCAGCGCCGCAGCGGAACACCTGCTCAAGGTCGTCCGCGCCTTCGATGTTCGCGCAGAGCTTGATGCGGTATCCGTCGGTCGTTTCGGCGGCGCGGGAGCTGTCCTTCAGGAGCGAATTGTAGAGCTCGTCCTTGCGGCTGATCTTCTCCTTGTAGAACGCGAGCGTGTCGCGGCTGGGATTCCGCACGACCATGCCGAGGAATCCGTCCACGATGACCTCGTCGCCGTTGGCGATCTTGCCCGCGATATTGCGCATGCCGACGACCGCAGGGATCCGCAGGGAACGCGCCAGGATGGACGTGTGGCAGGTGCGGCTGCCGGTCTCGATTGCGAACCCGAGGATGTTCTTCCGGTCGAGCATGGCGGTGTCGGACGGGGTCAGGTCGTGTGCGATGACCACGGTGTTCTCGGGGAGATTGCTGAGGGAGAGGCCGCCGTCGGCGTCCCCGCCGAGATTGCGGAGGAACCGGTTCGCGATGTCGCGCAGGTCGGCGGCGCGTTCGGTGAGATAGGAGTCGCCCGCGCCGGAGATGGCCTTGATATACCGTTCGATGGTGAGCAGGAACGACGACTGGGCGTTGCAGAGTTTATCGCGTATCCGGGAGATGACTTCCTTGTGCAGGAGTTTGTCCTCCACGATCAGGAGATGCGCGTCGAAAATCTTCGCGTCGCGTTTCTCGACGGTCTTCTGCATCTTCGCCTGCAGGGCCTTGATCTCGGACTTCGTCTTCTCGATGGCGGCCTGGAAATGCGCGATCTCGGACTCGACCTGGGACGGCTCGATCGGGATCGGTTCGATCTCGTTGAAATCCGTGTGGGCGGATCCGAATACGAGCGCACGGCCGCGGCAGATTCCGGGCGATGCGGGGAAACCGTGGAAGAGGACCTCCTTCTTTTCCGCCTGGTCGGGGGGGATCCGCCGGTCGGGGGCGGGGAGGGGGTCGGAGGATGCGGGGACTGTCATTCGTTGAAGCCTTCCTCTATGAGCCGGGAAAGGGCCTCCATGGCGGTGACCGCGTCCTCGCCGGAGACGTCCAGACGGATGCGGGTACCCTGCGGAGCGGAGAGCATGAGCATGGACATCACGCTTTTGCCGTCGGCGGTATTGGATGTGTCGAGGTTCGTGACGGACACGTCGGACGCGAACCCGGTCGCCGTCTGCACGAAGACGGATGCCGGGCGGGCATGAATCCCCAGGGGATTGCTGACTACGAAGTCTTTGGAGAGATTCGTTTCATTCATGGTGCGACGTGTATGCCTCTGCGGTAAAAAACTCTTATAATAATATACACCTGTTTTATCGTCAATTCAAATCCATCGTGGAAAAAAGACAAAAAACGTAAAGGTGGTTCCGCAGACAGGGAAAGGGCGGTTTCCGAACGGGGGAAACGGGGCAGGGGGGATGTCACCTGGCGGAGCCGATCTTGCGTTCGATGGCGTCGTAGTCCACGTCGCCGTTCAGCAGAAGCGCCCTGCTCCAGTAATCGCGGGCGTTCGTCATGTCCCCGAGCGCGGCATAGATGTCGCCTGCATGGTCGAGGATGGTCGCGTCGATCTTGTCGCCCATCAGGCCGATGGCGCGGACGATCTCGCGCCGGGCATCCTGGAACCGCCCCAGGCGGTAGAACACCCATGCGAGGCTGTCGGCGATCGCGCCGTTTTCGGGCTCGAGTTCGACGGCCTTCCTGATGTATCCCAGCGCGTCCGTGAGCTTGTGCCCGTGGTCGGCGAAGATGTAGCCGAGCGAATTGTAGACCTCGGCGTCGGAGATGTCGCCGTTGTCGAAATTGTTCTGGCGGAGCATCGGCGCGAGCATCTCCTCCACGAACTGCATGTCGTTGGCCTTGTCGCCCAGATTCGCGGCCATCAGGCGGACGCCGCGGCGACGGGCGAGTTCGGGCGCGGTGCGCATGGCGTTGCGGAGGCGTTCGAGCGCGCGCGGCCAGTCGCCGAGGAACCGGTAACATTCGGACTCCAGCACCATGCGCTGGGCGTCGAGCGGGGCCTTCTTCAGGTATTCGAGGGCCTTCCGGTAGTTGCCGCGGTCGAACTCGAGCTGGCCGAGACTGCCGTTCAGGAGGTTCTGATCGTCGATGAGCGACCCGAGGATGCGGTAGGTGCGCTCGGCCTCGTCGTACAGTCCGGCGCTCATCTGGAGCGACACGCAGACGGCGAACATGCCGGGGGCGGGGCTCTTCACGACGGCGAAAATGCGGTCCCAAGCCCGAGCGCCGAGCAGGGGTTCTCCGAGACCGTCGGCCAGAATGGCCACGCAGAACAGCGCCTCGGTGTCGTCGGGCGCTTCGGCCAGACGCGTCAGCGCGGCGGTCATGATGCGGGAGCCGTAGCCGAGTTCGTTGAGCACGCGGAACGGCGCGGGCAGTTCGGGATTCTCGAGCTCCTTCTTCCTGCGCAGGAGATTCCGAAGCGTGGTCTCGGCGATGGCTTCCATCTCGTCGCGCAGACGCCAGGAATCCTGATCGAACGGGATCAGCACGGAGGTCGCGAGGGGGGATTTTGCCCCGGTCACGTCCATTTCACCGTTGCAGGAGATGATGAGCGCGGAGCGGACCTGGGGGGAGGAGTCGAACGCCTTCATGCCCTGGACCTCGGCGCGGAGCGCGTGGAGTTTTTCAAGGTATTTCGCGACCTCGTCAGCCTGCGCCGGATCTGCGCGGCGCGCCTTGTCGAGCGCCTTGTCCGAATAGAGCAGGATGAGCTTGGACGCGATGTTGGCGTTGTACTCGCGGCGGCGTTCGGACGCCGGTTCCGGGTCGTTTCGGACGATCTCGAACGCACGTTCGAAATAGGGGAGCGCCTCCTCGACGCGTTTCTCCTGCACGAGGATTTCGGCCGCGGTGAGGTTGAGCTCGCGGGACGTCGGATGCGCATCGGCGAGTTTCAGCAGACGCGGGATGATCTTGTCGTGGAGTTCGCGTTGACCGGAGGCCTGGACGAGCGGCGAGAACATCGCCTCGACGTCGGGGTGTTTCTCGGCCATCTCGAAGATTCTTTCGAGGTCGCTCTCCTTGTATTTCCCCGTGAGCAGGGGATGGTCGAAGAGCCTCCCGAGATCGGTGAGAAGTTCGGCCTCGTCGACCGCTTCGCGCGAGGGGAGCAGTTCCTCGAAGAACAGCGTGGTATTCGGCAGGTAGTCCGATTCCATGTCGCCTTCGGCGGCGGCGACGCGCATATGCGGGAGCTGCGTCGCGGCCAAAGCCGCGGCTGCTGCGAGGATTCGGAGCGTGATGAATGGTTTCATGCCGGAAGCCGTTCTCGGAGAATAAAGTGGTGAAAAAGAGAAACGCGCCGCAAGTGCCGTCGGCACCTCGGGGCGCGTTCCATTCGTCCCGGTCGTCCGCCGGGTGAACAAGAGGCGGTATGACCGCTTACTTGTTTTTATGCCGCATGGCTTTCAGCAGTTTTTTGCGTTTGTGCTGAGCGATTTTGCGACGGCGTTTTTTTCTCAGATTGCCCATGTTGAAGATTCCTGGTTGTAAGTTTCCTGTTGGAAAAAATTATTGTAAGAATATAGCATGAAATTCTGAAATGGCAAATGAAAAACGTTTTTTTCTCGGAAAAAAGGAGGTTTTTGCCGGAAAATGCCCGGTCAGGCGAGGAACCCGCCCTGCGTGATGGCCCACATGTAGAGCTTCGTGTCGACGCCGCAGCCTTCCGTTTCGGCGCGCCGGATGAAGTCCGGGAGCGAAGCCTGCGGCACGAGGAACGTCTCGATGCTCTCCGATTCGTCGAAATGCGTCTTCAGGTCGGTCTGGGCGTCCAGGTCGACCGTCATCCGCACGAGGTGGACGAACTCCGACGAGAGGCCCGGCGAGGTGAAGACGCGCGGGGTGCAGAAGTCCACAGTGCCGACGTAGCCGGTCTCCTCCTTGAGCTCGCGGATGGCGGCCTCCACCGGGTCTTCGCCGGGGTTGATGAGCCCGGCCGGGAACTCGTAGACAAGCCGCCCGGTCGGGGGCCGGAACTGGCGGATCACGACGAGGTCGCCGTTCTGTTTCGTGACCGGGATCATCATGACCGCGCCCATGGAGTTCACGCGCGACGCGGCCTCCCAGGTGCGGATCTTGCCGTCGTGCCCCTCGTAGGTGATCTTCTGGAGCGAAATCCAGCCGCCGGAGGCGATGGTGCTGCGGTCGAGTATCTTCATGATGCCGACGCCCCGGATTCATTCACCTGCGCGATCGCCCCGAACCTGCAGAGCGATTCGCAGAGACGGCAGCCCGCGCAGAGCTGCGGATCGATGGACGGCCTGCCGCCGCGTTCCGTGAGGACGATGGCGGGACAGCCGCATTTGAGGCAGGCGCCGCAGCGCTTGCAGAGGCCGGAGTCGATGGCCCGGACGGGACCGAGCCGACGGCGTATCTGGAGCGGGCAGGGGGCCTTCGAGATGATGAGCGACGGTTCGTCGGAGGCGATCTCCTCCGCCAGCACGTCGTGAAGGCGTTTCTGGTCGAATGGATCGCAGACGGTGACGCGTTTCATCCCGCAGGCGCGTGCGATGGCCTCGATGGACGCGGCAGGGGCGGGCGCGCCGGAGATGGTGCGTCCGGTGCCGGGATGGTCCTGATGGCCGGTCATGGCGGTGCTGGAATTGTCGACAACGATGAGCGTGGAGGCTCCGCCGTTGTACACCACGTCCAGGAGCCCGGTGATGCCGGAGTGGAAGAACGTGGAATCGCCGAGCACGCCGACGACTTTCTTCTTCTCTCCGGCCTTGTCGAGACCGTGCGCGAGCGTGAAGCCGCCGCCCATGCAGATCAGCACGTCGGTGCGTTCCAGCGGTGGAAAGACCGCCAGGCTGTAGCAGCCGATGTCGCCCGTCACGATCACGTCGAACTTGGTCAGCGCGTAGAAAAGGGCACGGTGGGGACAGCC
>JAFYBD010000203.1 GCA_017540385.1 Lentisphaeria bacterium | reverse complement strand
TTCGGGCCGAAAAGGAGCTCATTGTACGTGATCACGCACAGGCGGAGCGAGATCAGGACGCCGATGAGATCGCCGATGAATGCGCCGATGTTGGACTCGCGGGCCTGCACGATCATGGACAGGATCCCCACCACGACCATGATGATGGAAAGGATGCGGTAGAGCCATTTGGCCGCGGTGGTGCGGTAATAGCGGAGCGTGACGCCGAAGGCGGGGAAAAGCACGATCAGGGGCGAAAAGAGGATCGCCCTGTTCCGCATGGTCCGGATGAACGCCTCCGAAGCGCCGGGCATCCAGTTGGGGAAAACGAGGAACGACAGCACGAGCAGCAGGAAAACGAATCCGGACACGAAGCCGAGTGCACCGATGCGTTTGAGGGTGCGGGACTGGTGAAATGCCTTATTCGCAGTTTCGGCATCGAGTTTCAGGAGCTTGTCCTCAGCGGAACCCGGGGCATAGCGGGGCGTTGCGTTTTCTTCCATGGCACCGTTCTGAACGGAGTTGTTTTCCATGCTGGTGAATTGACCTTTTATTTTAGGTTTGTTCTTAATCTATCAAGTTCATCGCATAATATATCACATCAATCTGCTTATTTCAACCTCTTTTTTTTACATTTTTTGAAAATAATGAGTTCATCGCAGGCCGTAGAGACGCCCGATCAGGACGTTCGCGGCCGCCTGACCCCCGGAACGGTAGGAGCGCAGGACGGCGAGCTGGTCGCGGCGGTCGGCACGGCAGACGGGCAGGCGCTTCAGGATCGCGATCTTGACCTGGGGAAACGGCTTGCCGGATTCGGAGGCGACGATCCGGTACCAGCGGTCGACGACCGCGCTGTTCATCACGACCACCAGGAAATGAAGCGAGACCGTGCCGGGATTCGGGGCCGTGCCGTGAAGGGTGTTCGCGTAGTAATAACGCCCCGACGGATCGCAGGCGGCGACGATCCGGTCGGCCGTCTGGCGCGACAGGATCTTCGGGCGTTCGAAGACGTCCGGGGTGCGCAATCTGAGCCCGGGGGCGCGTTTGCCGCGTCGGCGCTGCTCCAGCGCGGCCATCCGGGGCGGGTCGTAGTCGATCCAGCGGGCGGGTCCGGAAATCGTCATGGGCAGGACGTCGCGCCCGGTGAGGAGCGGTTTCGGGCAAACGGCGGCATCGGGCGAATCCACGAAGAGCTCGCGCCCGACCGCGCCCTGGATCACACCGTCGCGGACGTCGGCGATCTCGCCGAGAGGGACGCTGTTCGCCCGGACCGTCCGCAGGAACGCCGCGTCTCCGGCGAGGCCGGGCACGATGCGGCAGCCCGGAAACGCGAGGATTTCGGCGGCAGGCACGCGTGCGGAGTCGATTCGGACGAGACCGTCACCGGGCATGGGTTCCCGGCGGAAGACCACGGCGGCGGAGTCGATCACGGCCGACCCGAAGAGCCCGGGCGGCAGGGAGACCGCGGACACGAGGCGCTGTTCGGTCAGGAGCCAGCGGCGGAGGGACGCGCATTGGGTATTCAGGAGCAGGCGGTCCGGGGCGAGCCACGCGCACACGCCGCCCTGTCGCGCCAGCCCGGCTCCGAGCTCGAGGAAGAGCGAAAACAGATTGAATCGCCCCTCGGCGAAGCGGTATTCTCTGCGGAGAGCTTCGCGCCGACGGTCCGGGATCGAGCAGATGGGCACGAACGGCGGATTGCCGAACACGACGTCGAACGAGCCGGGGGAGAACGCCGTGCGGTCGAGAGCGTCGGCGCAGACGACGTCCGGCGCGCCGGGCCGTCCGGTCAGGCTCAGGTACAGCCACCTCAACCGGAGCGAAGCGGTTTCGGCGGCGAGCGGCTGGAGTTCGATCCCGCAGATATTTTGAGGGGCGGGGAGCACGCCGAACCGCCTGTACAGCACGCGCATGGCCGCGGCCAGGAACGCCCCGCAGCCGCACGCGGGGTCGACGATCCTCAGGCCGGGCACGGTTTCGGCCGTCAGAGCGGGAAGCGCGTCGAAGGCGTCGGACGCGATCTTTTCGGCGACCGGAGCGGGGGTGTAATAGATCCCGGCGCGCTTTTTGAGCGGGGCGAGCGCGGAGGCGCAAAGGGTTTCGAGGTCGTCGGGTGTGAAGACGCCGCGAATCCGGGTTTTGCGCGCGCCCATGCGTCACTCCGCGTCCTGGAACGCCTGGATGATCGCGAGGAAATCGTCGGGGATCGGCGCTTCGAACTCCATCGTTTCGCCGGTCACGGGGTGCGGGAACGAAATCCGCCGGGCGTGAAGCATCTGGCGCGGAGCCGGGGAGGAACGCCCCCGGGCGTAGAGTTTGTCGCCGACGATCGGGTAGTCTTTGTACGACAAATGGACGCGTATCTGGTGCGTGCGGCCGGTGTGGGGGTGCATCTCCATCACGGCGACTTTGCGGCCGTCCCACAATCCCTTGCGGATCACCTTCCACGTCGTGAGCGCTTCGCGTCCCTGCCCCGGGCGCGCGATTGCCATGCGTTTGTGGTCGGGATGCCGCATGATCGGGGCGTTCACCACGTTCACGTTCGGGGACGGCCAGCCGTGGACGATGGCGAGGTAGGTCTTGTGGACGTTGCGGTCGGCGAACGACTGCGCGAGCTTACGGAGCGCCTTCGGGGTCTTCGCGATCACGAGCGCGCCGCTGGTATCCTTGTCGAGCCGGTGGACGATCCCGGGGCGCATGGCGTCGAAATCCTCGTCGTCGAGCGCGGGTTCGCGCCCAAGGACGGCGTTCACGACCGTGCCGTGCCAGTTGCCGGCGGCCGGATGGACGACCATGCCCGCGGGCTTGTTGATGACCAGCAGGACGTCGTCCTCGTACAGCACGTCGAGCGGGATGTCCTCGCCCTCGGCCTTGACCGGGGTCCCGGGCAGGGAATCGGCGAGTTTCACGGCGGACCCGGCGGGGAATTTAAGGCGGGGCACGTCGCAGACTTTGCCGTTCACCGTGAGGCAGCCCTCGCGGATCAGGCGCTGAATATGCGTCCGGGAGAGATCGGGACAGAGCGCGGCCAGCACCTGGTCGATGCGTTCGTCCGCGTCGAGTTCGCCGAGCGTGAACTCGTAGACGGGGAAATCGTTTCCGGGGCCGGCGTCAGGCATCGACGGGCCTTTTCTCGTTTTTGCGCCCGAGCTTCAGCGCCGTGAAGAACACGACAATGCCGCAGGGGATGGCGATGGCGACGGCGATGAACTGCGACGGCGTGAGCCCGAGGATGGAGTCGGAGTGGTCGCCACGCATGAACTCCAGCAGGAACCGCATCACGCCGTAGAGCACGAGGTAGATGCCGCCGATGGTGCCGACGTATTTGCGTTTCCGCAGCAGGAAGAGCAGGATCACGCACATCAGGATGTTGCCGGCGGATTCGAAGAGCTGGACCGGGAAAAGCGGTTCGGAGCCGCCCGTCACGAGCGAAGGATAGCGATACGCCGGAGCGGAGGCGGGGGGAAACTCCACGGCGAGGGGGAACCACGCCGGGGCGGGCTTGCCGAAACAGCAGCCCTGCATGAAGCAGCTGATGCGGCCGAACGCATGGGCGAGCGCCATGGCGGGGCCGAGGATGTCGAGCAGCGCGAGGATGCTGATGCACTTGCGCGGCTCCTCGCCCTCCGCGGGCTTCTTCTCCTTCAGCCCGAGCTTGCGGCGGATGGCCGGCCATTTGGCGTAGACGCACTCGGCGATGAAGCCGGCGATGAAGCCGCCGTAGAAGACGAGGCCGCCTTCATGGACGTTCAGGATCGCCCAGAGGCCGCGGCCGGAGAACTGCGACCAGTTCTGCGCCACATAGAACGCCCGCGCCCCGAAAACACCCGCGAAAAGCGCGATCATGGAGATGTTGTAGATCTGGTCGGTCGTGAGGGAGGCGTATCTCTTCAGGCTCAGGAGCAGGCGGAACGACACGAGGAAGCCGATGCCGATGAAAACGCCGTACCAGTGCACGGCGAAAGAACCGATGTAAAAAGCGATGGGGTGCATTTTTTCTCCATAGTCGAGAGTTTTTCATAAAACAGACTGGAAAAAACGCGTTCCGGGCGATACATTATTTGGAAGGCTGTTTTTTCACGGCGGGATTCCCGTACGGAAATCCTACCGTTAAAAGTATAGCATCAACCGCAGAAAATTCCAGTACGAAACACGCTCCCCGCACAAAAAAACCGGAAAATACCCGGACGGAAAGGCCCCACATGACCGAAGCAATCGCCAATCACATCGAATATTTCGCCTCATTCGCACACACCGCGCCCCTGCTGTTCTTCTTCTTCATCTTCCTCTTCATGACCATCGAGAGCTCGTTCATCCCGTTCCCGAGCGAAGTCGTGATGATCCCCGCCGGATTCCTGATCTGGCGGTATCCGCTCACCTCGTCGCACGTGCTGGACGTGCTCATCGTGGTCGCGATCGGCCTCTGCGGCTCCATGGCCGGAGCGTACATCAACTATTTCCTTTCGAAATTCCTCGGACGGCCGGTCCTGCACACGCTGCTGCGGAAATACGGCAAGTTCATCCTGATGTCCGAGCAGTCGCTCGATCGCGCGGAGGAGATCTTCCGCGAATACGGCGAAGTCGTGACGTTCATCTCGCGCCTGCTCCCGGCGATCCGCCAGCTCATCTCCATCCCGGCCGGGCTGTCTCACATGAACCTCTTCCGCTTCTCGCTCTTCACCGCTCTCGGAGCCGGGCTCTGGACGGCGGTCCTGACCCTGCTCGGCGTGTGGTTCGGGCGTTCCGTGGGCGACATGACCTACCTCGAAATGATCGAAAAGGGCAAGGCGATCATCCAGGAGCATTATCTGTGGATCTTCGCCGGGTGCGGCGTGCTCCTGGTCGGCTACATCATGGTCCACCGCGCGATCATGGGCTCGCACAAGAAGAAGGCCGCCGCGCCTGAATCCGGCTCCGGCGAGGCATAATCATGCTCACGCGAACGCGTTCCGCCACGTTGCTCGGGGTCGACGCCGTAGCAGTCGAGATCGAAGTCCACGCTTCCGGCGCAGGCGAAGGCGTGAGCGTCTCCATCGTGGGCCTGCCCGACGCGGCGGTCCGGGAGAGCCGCGAACGCATCCGCAGCGCGCTCTATGCCGCCGGACTCCGTCACCCGGAGGGCTTCACGCTCGTGAACCTCGCGCCAGCCGACATCCGCAAGGAAGGGACGGCGTTCGACCTGCCGATCGCGCTGGCGCTGGCATCCGCGGCCGGAGCGTTTCCGAAAGCTCCGCTCGAGAGCGCAATGATTCTGGGCGAACTCGCCCTCGACAGCACCGTCCGCCCCGTGAAGGGCGTCCTGCCAGCCGCGCTCCTCGCGAAACAGACTCCCGGCATCCGCACCCTCATCGTGCCCGCCGAAAACGCGCGGGAAGCCGCGGCCGTCCTGCAGCATGTGAGGGTCTACGCCGTGAACTCGCTCACGGACGCCATCCGGGCGCTCGCGGGCGAACTGCTCCCGCTCTCCAACAAAGACGGCGCGATCTTCACGGAACCGGACTGGAACGGCATCCCGGATTTCGCCGAAGTCAAGGGACAGGCCGCGGCCAAGCGCGCCCTCGAAATCGCGGCGGCAGGCGGTCACAACGTCATCTTCATCGGCCCGCCCGGATCCGGCAAGAGCATGCTCGCGCAGCGCATGCCGGGCATCCTGCCTCCGATGACCGAGGAGGAGACGCTCGAGACCAGCAAGATCCACTCCGTGCTCGGGCTGCTTCCGCCGGACACGCCGCTGCTTCGCAGGAGGCCGTTCCGCGCGCCCCACCACACCGTCAGCGACGCCGGACTCATCGGCGGCGGGACCAATCCCCAGCCGGGCGAAATCAGCCTCGCGCACAACGGCGTGCTCTTCCTCGACGAACTGCCGGAGTTCAAACGCTCCACGCTCGAAGTCCTGCGCCAGCCGCTCGAAAACGGCGAAGTCTCCATCAGCCGGGCGGCAGGCAGTTTCGTCTTCCCGTGCCGGTTCCTGCTCATCGCGGCCATGAACCCGTGTCCCTGCGGGCATCTGGGCGACCGCAGACACCGCTGCACGTGCCGTTCGCTCCAGATCCAGCAGTACCGCGCGAAGATTTCCGGGCCGCTGCTCGACCGAATCGACCTGCATGTGAACGTGGAGGCTCTGTCCGACGACGAGCTCGTGTCCACGCGTCCGGCGGAATCCAGCGCGGCCATCCGGGCGCGGTGCATCGCCGCCCGCGAACTCCAGACGAAACGCTACGGCCGCAGCGGAGTGCGCTGCAACGCCATGATGGGACCCGCGCACCTCGCGAAATACTGCGCGCTGGAGCCTCAGCTCCAAACCATGATCCGGCACGCCATCAATGAATTCGGGCTGTCGGCGCGTGCTTACGACCGCATCCTGCGCGTGGCGCGGACCATAGCGGACCTCGCGGGCTCGGAAAACATCCGCCGGGAACACCTCTTCGAGGCCATCGGGTATCGCGCGCTGGACCGCAAGATCTGACCGGTCCGTCCCTCCCTTCAAATCTCCCTCAATCGTCCCTTCGTGGAGGCGGTCACTGTTTCGCGTCGTCCGGATCGGGCTCGGCGCCGGGCGCGTGGTCGCGCTTCATCTGCGCCTGTTTCTCCCTGCGGAGACGGTCCCAGTAGTCCAGCCGCTTGCGGATTTCGCGTTCGAACCCGCGGTCCGGCGGGTTGTACAGCTTCGTGCGCGGCATGCCGTCGGGGAAATAGTTCTGCCCGGAGAACGCGTCCGGGAGGTCCTGGTCGTACTGGTAGCCGTGGCCGTAGCCGAGCTCCTTCATGAGCTTCGTCGGGGCGTTCAGGATGTGGGCGGGGGGCATCAGAGAGGAGTATTTCTTCGCGGCGCGGAGCGCGCTGCCCCAGGCCACGTACGCGCTGTTCGACTTCGGCGCGGTCGCGAGGTAGATGACGAGTTCGGCGATGGCGATGTCGCCCTCGGGCGAACCGAGTCGTTCATAGGTGTCCCAGCAGGAGACCGCCACCTGAAGCGCGTTCGGGTCGGCCAGGCTCACGTCCTCCATGGAGAACCGCGTGAGACGGCGCAGGAGATACAACGGGTCTTCGCCGCCCTCGATCATGCGCGCCGCCCAGTACAGCGCCGCGTCCACGTCCGAACCGCGCAGCGACTTGTGGAGCGCGCTGATGAGGTTGTAATGCCCCTCGCGGTCCTTGTCGTACACCGGGGCGCGCTGGCGGACCAGCTGGGAGAGGCGTTCGGAGTCGATCTTCTCGCCCTCGGCCGCCAGATCGTACACCGATTCCATGAGGTTGATGAGGTAACGCCCGTCGCCGTCGGCAAGGCCGGGGAGCGTAGCCCTCGCTTCGGGAGAAAGCGGGAGAGGCATCCCGGTCAGCTCCTCGGCGCGGCTCATGATGCGGTCGAGCGCGGGGGCGTCGAGCGGTTTCATCACGAAAACCTTGCACCGGGAGAGCAGAGCGCTGTTCAGCTCGAACGACGGGTTCTCGGTGGTCGCGCCGACGAGCGTGACCGTGCCGTTTTCCACGAACGGCAGGAACCCGTCCTGCTGGGCGCGGTTGAAGCGGTGGATTTCGTCGACGAAGAGGAGCGTGCCCTGCCCCGCGGCCCGGAGTTTCGCGGCCTCGTCGAAGGCCTTGCGGAGCTCGCCGATGCCGGAGAACACGGCGGACAGCGCCACGAAGTGCATCGACGTGGTGTGCGCCATGATCCGCGCGATCGTGGTCTTGCCGCACCCCGGAGGCCCCCACAGGATGAAGCTGCTCAGGCGGCCGCTCTCGATCATGCGCCGAAGCGGCGCGTCCGGCCCCAGCAGATGGTCCTGCCCGACGACTTCGTCGAGCGTGCGCGGACGCATCCGGTCGGCCAGAGGCGACTTCAGAAACGCGGAAAAAAGACTGCCCTGCTCGTCGTTCATCGTTCGAGCGCTTTCCGGAGTGAAATGAGGGAGATCAGAGGACGCCCTTCGTCGAGGGCACGCCCTGAACGCGCTCGTCGATGGAGACGGCTTCGGCCAGGGCGCGCGCGAGGCCCTTGAAGATGGCCTCGAAGACGTGGTGGACTTCGCCGGAGGAGAGCATGCGGATGTGGAGCGTGATGCCGCCCTTCACGGACAGCGCCGTGAAGAACTCCTTGAAGAGCGCGGTGTCGAGGTCGCGGATGTACTCCGCCGGGGGCTCCACGTCGTACACCAGGAACGGCCGCCCGGAGAGGTCGAGCGCGACCAGCGCGAGCGATTCGTCCATAGGCAGGAGGAAGCTCCCGTAACGGCGGATGCCTTCCTTCATGCCAAGCGCCTGCGTGAGAGCGTGTCCCATGGTCAGTCCGATGTCCTCCATCGTGTGGTGGCAGTCCACCTCCAGGTCGCCCTGCGCATGCACCGTGAGATCGAATCCGCCGTGCCGCGCGAAGAGCGTGAGCATGTGATCCATGAACGGGATGCCGGTATCGATTTCGCCCTTTCCGGTACCGTCCAGGTCCCACTTCACATAAATCGAAGTCTCGGTCGTATTACGATTGATTTCGCCCGTTCTCATCCTTGATTCTCCTGTTGATTATGGTTTTGTCGCCAGTTTACATTAGCACGTTCGACTGCCATTTCAAATGTTTTTCCGTTTTTTTTGCCCCTTTTTCGCCACAGTTTTCGGTTTGCCGTTTGAATTCTGCCGTTTCAAATCTATATTTACTTGCGTTTATTTTTCCCCGGAGCCTCTCCGTCAACCATCCTACGTCCGGTACCCGAAATGAAACATCTCTGCATCCTTTTGTTATTCGCCTCCGTGATGCTCTCCGCGGCAGACACGGCCAAACCCGCCGCTGCGAAACCGGCAGCCACCACCGCGGTCGCGAAACCGGCCGATCAGACCAAGCCGGCAACCGCCACAGCAGCCAAGCCGGCGGATGACAAGCCGGCCTCGGTCCTGACTTCGCTGTTCCACGTCGACCTCGACCCCGCGGCGTTCGCCGATCAGGAAAAGGCCGAAAAGCTCATTCGTCAGCGCGCCGAACTCCAGCAGAAGATCCAGGCCGAACGCAAGCGTCTGCTCGAGGAGGACAGCGGCGCGAAGAAGCTGCGCGAGGAGATCCTCCTCCTGAACCGCAAGCTTGCCTCGCTCCTCGAGACCAAGAAATCCATGATCGAACTCAACAGCCAGCTCCGCGACCTCGACATCGCCATCTCCAGGCTGAAACCCGCGCCCGAACCCGAAAAAGAGACCGAACCCGCAGCAAAGGCCGAAACCAAGGCCGGTGTCAAGGCCGATGCAAAGGCCGACGCCAAGGCAGAGACCAAACCCGCTGTCAAGACGGATTCGAACGCCAAAAAGTGAGAAGGGATAACAGATCATGCCCGCAAATCTGATCAACGGTACGGAAATCTCCAAGGCAGTCAACGCCGAAACCGCAGCCGAAACCGCCGGGATCGTCGCGAAATACGGCGTTCAGCCCGCCCTCGCGGTCATCCTCGTCGGCGAGGACCCGGCTTCCCAGGTCTACGTCGCCCGCAAGGACAAGAAATGCGCCGAGCTCGGAATCCGTTCCGAGAAGATCGTACTCCCCGCCGAGACCTCCGAGGCCGAACTCCTCGCGATCATCGCCAGGCTCAACGCCGACCCGTCCATCCACGGCATCCTCGTGCAGTCCCCGGTCCCGAAACACATCGACGAGCAGAAAGTCGTGCTCGCCATCGACCCGCGCAAGGACGTCGACTGCTTCCACCCCATGAACGTCGGCCGCATGATGCTCGGCGACTTCTCCGGGTTCCTCCCCTGCACCCCTTGGGGCGTGACCGTGCTGCTGGAACGTTCCGGCGTGGTCACCCGCGGCAAGAACGCCGTCGTACTCGGACGGTCCAACATCGTCGGCAAGCCCATGGCAGCCATGCTCGCCGCACGAGCTCCGTTCGGCGACGCCACCGTGACGGTGTGCCATTCGCGCACGGCCGACCTCACTTCGATCACGCTTCAGGCCGACATCATCGTCGCCGCCATCGGCATCCCGAGGTTTCTGAGGGGCGAACAGGTGAAGGACGGCGCGGTCGTGATCGACGTGGGCATCAACCGCATCCCCGATCCGACCGCGAAGAACGGCTGCAGGCTCGTCGGCGACGTCGATTTCGACTCCGTCGCGCAGAAAGCCTCCCTCATCACGCCCGTCCCAGGCGGCGTCGGTCCCATGACCATCGCCATGCTCATGAAGAACACGCTCCGCGCGTGCCGGGCCGCCATCGGCGCCTGACGATTTCAAACACGGCAGGG
>JAFYBD010000202.1 GCA_017540385.1 Lentisphaeria bacterium | reverse complement strand
GGCGTCATCGAGGGTTATACCTCGCTCGGCCAGCTCGACCCGAACGACTGGTTCGTGGTCGGCGCGGGAGACTACAACGGCGACCAGAAGGACGACCTCCTGGTCCGCCAGTATTCCACCGGCACGCTCGGGTACTACGTCTGTGCGCACCAGGACCAGTGGGTCGAGCTCGGCAACGGCGTGGATATGCAGTGGACCGTCATCGCATAATCATCGCATAAGCCCTGAAACGGTGTCCGGCATCGGCCGGGCACAAAGAACGGGGTGAATTCGTGAGCAACCCCACGGATTCACCCGATTTTTATTGCACGGACTTGTGGGCGGGCCGTCTGGAAACAGCGCCCCGCGCGGCCGGGCGATTTGACGGCACACGCGGTGTGTGCGCAAGCGGAGCTGAGCGCACTGCCCGGCACCCCTTTGGGGTGTTACTTGCGGAAGATGAAGAAGACGGCGCCGCAGAGGCAGAGCGCGGCCCAGATGAAGTCGAGGCGGAATTTCTCGCCCATGAAGATCAGCGCGAACGGGACGAAGACGGAGAGCGTGATGACTTCCTGCATGATCTTCAGCTGGGCGAGCGTGAGCGTGGTGTAGCCGATGCGGTTCGCCGGGACCTGCAGCAGATACTCGAACAGCGCGATCCCCCAGCTGACGATCGCCGCGACCCACCACGGCTTGCTCGCCATGTTTTTCAGGTGGCCGTACCACGCGAACGTCATGAAGCAGTTCGAGCAGACGAGGAGAAAGATGGTGCGGTAGATGGCGGGGATGGAGACGACGGCTTCAACGATTCGGTGCATCATGATGTGGGGTTCCTGGGACTCCGGGCTTACGCTCGCCCGGGCGGTTTGTGGGATAAGAAAGGGCGGCGCGTTCCGGGGGTTCCGTACTGCGCCGCCAGGGTTGGTCGGGTCAATTATGCCTCGGGGTCATTTCCCCTTGTCAAGCTGTTCTGCGCGCTTCCGCAGGTCCTCGTGGCGTTCCACGAAGTCGTAGAAGAGCGTCTGGGAGGGTTCTTTCGTGAGGCGGAGCTGGAGCGCCTTCGCGAGTTCGGGCTCGCCGGGGAAGACGTAGACTTGCGCGGTCGAGGTCTGCCCGAGGTCGCTGGAGGAGACTTTCACCACCACGCCCACGAAGAAGCCTTCCTTCGAGATCACGATGTCGCCAACGTCGGCCTTCAGTTCGCTGGACGAACGGTTCGGGTTGCGGATGTACAGGTGGTTGTCGCCCTGCTCGAGGCTCACGGAGCAGCGGCCGGTGATGTCCGCGGAATCCTTCGAGAACGTCCCGGACTTGAAGAGCGTGAGATTGTCGAGGCCGCGTTCGCGCAGCGCCCCGAACGTGATCGCCTGGATCGGTTCGGCCTTGCCCGCTTCGACCGGGAAGAGGCAGACGCGGGAGTCTTCGGCCAGGCACAACGCGGGGCCGGTCACGGGCGTCCATTTATCCTTGCTCTGCGGACGGCGGACTTTGTACGCGAGTTCGGTGACCTTGGTGTAGCCGGAGTAGAGCGTGAGGCCGGTGGTGTCGCGGAACGCCGAAACGAGCCAGCTCTTCCCGCCGAGGGAGACGGCGGGGAGGAAGAACGACTTGTCGATGGTAATGTTGTTCAGCAGGCGGTCGTTCACGAGGTGGAACGACAGCTCGAGCGCGGAGGCGTTGTAACTGGTGAGGGAGTCGTTGCTGAGCATCTTCTTGAGTTCGGCGGCTTCCTGACGCGTGTCGGCGAGGTCCTTCTGCTTCTCGGCGATCAGCTTGTCCTTCTCGCCGATGATCTTCTCGTTCTGGGCGAGCGTCTCCTTGGTGACGGCCAGGTTCTGCTGGGATTCGTCGAGGTCGGTCTTGGTCTTCGTGAGTTCGGAATTCACGTCCGTGAGGACCTGGACCATGCCGTTCAGCTGGGTCTCGGCGGTCGTGAGCTTGGATTTCGTCTGGACGAGCTCGACTTCGGCCGCATGGAATTTCGCCATCGCGTCGTCTGCGCGTTCGCGGTCGAGCCGGGCCTGCTCGCGCAGAGCCTCAAGTTCGAGCTTGGTCAATTCGAGCTGGCCGGAGGTGCGCGAAAGCGTCTTCTCGCTATCCTGGAGCCTGGTGGAGACGTCGGTCTTCTCCTTCGTGATCTGGGCGAGGCTGCGCTCGCTCTTCTCCAGCAGGTCTTCGCTCTCGCGGATGACCTTGTCGCGTTCGACGATCTCCTGTGCGGAGAGTTTGAGCTCGTTTTCCTTCTGCGTGATGACCGCTGCGGAACGCTTCAGCGCCTCTTCGCGGTCGTCGAGGTCTTTCTTGATCCTGGCGAGTTCGGCGGCGCTCTTCGCGAGTTCCTGTTCGGACTGCGCCTTCTGCGCGGTGAGCTCGTCTTTCGATTTCGTGAGGGCGGCGAGCGTCTCGGAGAGCTTGGCCTGGGCCTGGGCGATCTCCTCGTCCTTGGAGGCGATCTGCTTCTCGTCCTTCAGGGCGAGCGCGCGGAATTCCTCCAGGCGTTTTTCGAGCTCGTCTTTCTCGATCCTGACCTGTTCATGGCGCGCCAGCTCCTCGTCGATCATCTCGACCAGGCTGGACGCCGGCGACGAAATCTTCGCCGCCCCGGCGGGATCGCCGACCTCCGTCATCCCGATCGACAGGGACATTGCCGCCAGGACCAGGAAGTCGCATGTGACAATGAGGATGGACCGGTTCACTTTGAGGTTTCCTTTCCGTTGGTTTCAGCGGCGCAGATCAGGGCCTGCTTCAGCGGATACTGGAGCGTGATGCGGAGGATCACGCTGAAGATGATGCCGACCAGCGTGGAGGAGTAGGCGATCAGACGGCTGATGTTCGGATTGAACGACATGACGATGAAGCTGGCCACGGTGCCGAGCAGGCCGAAATACAGCGGCAGATCCAGGAAAAGATCGGCGTTTTCGAGTTTTTTCAGGCGGACGCTCACGGCCTCGGTGCTGCGTTTCAGCCCGGAGAAGACCGCCGCGGCGGTCACGAACGCGAACGCCTGCAGGATCACGATGAAGACCAGGATGAAGAGCGAGAGATGCGCGGCGTTCCGGTTGATATTCTCCACGGTCTTGGCCGCTTCGCGGATGTCTTTTCCGGCGGCCGCCTGCGTCGACGTGGTCACGTTGCCCTCGAAGAGCGAACGGAAGAAGTCGTTCGTCTTGTAGAAGTAGCCGAAAACAAGAATGATGAGGATTGCGATCACGGCATACAGCGCTGCCCACCCAAGAAGTTTCGATGTTTTATTCACGGTGTTTCTCCCGGTTGCTGAAAGTATGGTAAGATTGAGTTCCTGACGTGCGGAAAACGGCGGCATGTCTGCCGTCATAAAAACTGGTAGTTATAAGATACTGCCGGTACGCGGAAATTTCAAGCCGGAACGCCGAAAAAACGGGAAAAGATGCCGCCCCGGGAAGTCGCTTCGGAAACAACGCAGGGAAATGCCCTGGCCCCCCTGCGGAAAACATCACGTCCGCGCCCCTGCCCTCCCCGGAAAAAAGCAAAAAAAAACAGAAGCAGGGTTTCATAACCGCTCCAACTTATAACAGTAGGGACGATAAGGCCTTGCGGCCCCGATACATTCTTTGTTCAGAGGAATGAACCGCTGCTTCCTGTCTGTTAATGTAGCCGCCTTTTCGGAAAAAGCAAGAGGAAACCGCCGTTTTTTTTCGAAAAATCGCGCATCGCGGGCATCCACAGGCGCGCCCGGGCGGAAAATGCGGCCTTTTTGGAGCTTTGGACTGGAAAAATGCGTTTTCTGCGCTATCTTTATAGGTTGATATTGCGCTCTGTCGAATTAAAAGAAAGGATCCCCTCCATGAAAATCATTGACTGCACCGATGCGGATTATGCCCAGGCGCTCCAGTCTCTCTATACGCGTCCGGCATGCCCCCCCGAGATCGAGGAACGGGCGAAGGCCATCGTGGAGGAAGTCCGCCTGCACGGCGACAAGGCCGTCCTCGCGCAGATCGCGAAATTCGACGGGGTCAAACTGACTGCGGCCAAGCTCAAAGTCTCCGATGCGGAGATCAAAGCGGCGAAGGCAGCCGTCCCGAAAAAGACCCGCGACGCCGTGAAACACGCCATCGCGAACATCCGCAAGTTCTCGTCCATGCAGATCCCGAAAAACTGGCTGTCGAAACCGCGGCCGGGCGTGACGCTGGGCGAACAGTTCACGCCGATGGATCGCGTGGGGTGCTATGTCCCGGGCGGAACCGCTCCGCTGGTCTCCAGCGCGGTCCACACCGTCGCCGTCGCGAAGACCGCCGGCGTGCGAGAGATCGTCGCGGCCACGCCGCCCCGCAAGGACGGCACCGTGAACCCGGCCACGCTCTACGCTCTCGTCGAGGCAGGTGCCACGACCGTCTACAAGATGGGCGGCGCAACCGCCGTCGCAGCGCTCGCCTACGGCACGAAGACCGTCCCCGCGGTCGAAAAGATCGTCGGCCCCGGCAACGCCTACGTCGCGGCGGCCAAACGCCTCGTTTACGGCCGCGTCGCCATCGACATGGTCGCGGGCCCCTCCGAAGTCATGGTCGTGGCGGACGGCTCCGTCGATCCCGCATGGACCGCAGCCGACATGCTCGCCCAGGCCGAACACGGTTCCGGGCTCGAACAGGCCGTGCTCGTGACGGATTCGAAGAAAGTCCTGAAGGCCGTGCAGAAGCAGATGCTCGAACAGTCCAAGACGCTCCTGCGCCAGGGGCCGCTTCAGAAAGTCCTCGCGAACGGCATCTTCCTGATCCGCTGCTCCAGCATGGACGAAGCCGCCGAAATCGCCGGAAAATTCGCCCCCGAGCACCTCGAGGTGCATTGCGCCGATCCGCGCAAGTTCGCACGCAGAGTCGGCGCCGCCGGAGCCATCTTCCTCGGCCCGTGGACCCCGGAACCCGCCGGTGATTTCACGGCCGGCCCCAGCCACGTCCTGCCGACCGCTGGCACCGCGAAGTTCTTCCACGGCATTTCCGCGATCGACTTCTTCCGCCGGAGCAGTCTGCTGGAATACACGCAGGCCGCATTGGAGGCCGAACTGGACGACATCGAGCTCTTCGCGCAGACCGAGGGGCTGGACGCTCACGGCCGCAGCGCATCCATCCGCAGAAACGCCACGAAAAAGAAAGCCTCTTCGAAATGAAATCCGATTCCTATACCTCCTATTTCCGCAAGGACATCGACGAGATGGAGGGGTACGCCCCGGGCGAACAGCTCAACATCCCGGAGCTCATCAAGCTCAACACGAACGAAAACCCGTTCCCGCCCTGCCCCGGCGTATTCCAGGCGCTCGCGAACGTCGATCCCGAACGGCTCCGTCTCTACCCGAATCCGACCTCCGACCCCGTCCGCGACGAGATCGCGAAGATGTTCGGCCTGACCCGCGACAACGTGATCGCGTGCAACGGCTCCGACGACACGCTGAGCATCACGGTCCGGTGTTTCTCCTCGGCCACGCTCCCGATCGCCTGCCTGCGCCCCTCCTATACGCTCTACCCCACGCTGGCCGCGCTCCACGGCGCTCCGGTCAAATACATCGACCTCGCAGACGACTTCGGCATGCCAGACGACGTCCTGGACCAACTGAAGGGCACCAACCTCTTCCTCATCGCGCGTCCGAACGCCCCCACCGGGAACAGCTTCCCGCGCGAACTCATGGAGAATATCTGCGCGAACTACCGCGGCATGGTCCTCATCGACGAGGCGTACGCGGACTTCGCGGCGGACAACTGCGCCGACTTCGTGAACCGCTTCCCGAACGTCATCGTCTCCCGCACGTTCTCCAAGTCGCGTTCGCTCGCCGGACTCCGCTTCGGATTCGCCCTCGCCCACCCCAGGACCATCGCGGGGATGATGAAGATGAAGGATTCGTACAACGTCTCCTACCTCACGCAGACCCTCGCCATCGCGGCGCTCCGCGACACGGAGTATTTCACCGACTGTGTCGACAAGATCCGCATGGCGCGCGAAATGCTCCTCGCCGGGCTCCTCGACCTCGGATTCGAGGTCGTGCCGTCCGAGACGAACTTCCTTTTCGCCGCACCGCCAGACGGCGACGGCGAACGCTGTTTCCGCGAGCTCCGCGCCCGGAACATCCTCGTGCGGTACTTCCCCTACCCCAGAACGAAGCGCTACGTCCGCATCTCCATCGGCACGTCCAACCAGGTCGTGAAACTCTGGGCCGTGCTCGCCGAACTCTACGGAGACAACAGGAAATGATCCGCCCCGCCGACATCCGGCGCCGTCTGTGCCGCACGCTGCTCTTCGCCGTGGCGATCTTCGCCGCGACGGAGCTCCGCGCCGACATCTTCTCCATCTGGCCGTTCGGCTCCGCGAAGAAGGCGACCGGCGACAACATCTCCGCCGAATCCGCCGAGGACGTCCTCGCGGAACTCCTCGACGCACGGCAGTTCTGGTCGGAAAAAGTCACCATGAACGGCCAGAACATGACGATGAAGATCTCCATGTCCGACCAGTCGCTCTCCCGGGTCCGCGCGTCCGTACTGAAGATGTTCCCCTCCGCCCAGGCCGCCGGCAACGAATCCTCGCTGCTCCTGCGCCGTCCTCTCGACGACGGCGGGTCCCAGCGCATCTTCCTGCTCCAGCTGAAGGGGCTCAACCCCCTGCTCCAGTTCACGACCGCCCTGCCCCGGGACATGCCCAAGGAATGTCCCCGTCCGCTGTGGCCGGCCGATTTCCCGCTCTTCCCCGGAGCCGCGAATCTCCAGCTCATGCGGTTCCCGAACCGCGGTTCGCTCTTCGGCACCTACGAAGTCCCGGTCGCGGAACAGCCCGAAGTCCTCGACATGCTCACCGCGAAGATTCGCGCCGCAGGATGGGCTCCCGCCACCGCCGAACATGCCGACCTCTTCGGGGGCAGCGGCGACGTCTTCATGAAGGAGGAACCGGACGCCGCGCTGCTCCTGCTCGGAGTCGCCCGCGACGCCGCTTCCGGTTCGATCCAGGTCTCGCTCTATACACGCAAACTCAAATAAACGTCCAACAGGCAGCAACACCATGTCCACACCAGTCATCGCCATCGACGGTCCGGCCGCATCCGGCAAGAGCACTGCCGCCAGGAACCTCGCCGCCAGGCTCGGCATCCCCTACATCAACACCGGCTCGCTTTACCGCGCCATCGCATGGAAAGCCGCGCGACTGGGCATCTCCACCCGCGACGAGGCCGCCGTCCGCGCCATGCTCGCGGACACCGCGATCCGTTATGCCGCCCCTGCTCCCGGCGAAAACCCCGACATCGAGATCGACGGCGCGTTCCCCGGGCAGGAACTCCGCGCTCCCGAGATCGCGCAGGGCGCTTCGAACGTGGCCACCATGCCGTTCGTCCGCTCCTTCACCCTCCAGATCCAGCGCGACGCGGCGAAGACTTCGCTGGTCGTGATGGAGGGCCGCGACATCGGCACCGCCGTCTTCCCGGACGCCAAATACAAATTCTTCCTCACCGCTTCGCCCCGCGTCCGCGCCCTGCGCAGGCTCGCACAAGGCGGCGAGACCCCCGACAACGCCACGGTCGACTCCGTGGCAGCCGAGATCGCCGAACGCGACCGGCAGGACATGAACCGCGCCACGGCCCCGCTCCGTCAGGCCGAAGACGCCGTCGTGATCGACAGCAGCGGCATGACCGCCGAAGACGTGCTGGAGGCCATGATCTACTGCATCAACGAGGGCAAACAGGCATGATCTCCGCATCCATCGACTACCGCGTCCCCTACGCCGACACCGACCAGATGGGGGTCGTGTACTACGCGAACTATCTGATTTACTTCGAAATGTCCCGCGAGGAACTCATGCGCGCCATCGGACTGCCCTACGGCAAGTTCGAGGAAATCGGCTGCGCCCTCCCCGTCCTCGAGGCCGTGTGTCATTATAAAAAGCCCGCGAAGTTCGAGGATATTCTCACCATCACCGCGACCCTCGCCGAACTCAAGGGCGTCCGCGTGAAGATCGCCTGCACCGTCAAGCGCGGCGACGAACTCCTCGCCGAGGGCTGGACCGTCCACGCCTTCATGAACCGCGAGGGCCGTCCGCAGAAACCGCCTCAGGTCTTCATGGACACGATCGAAAAAGCCAACCAAATCCCAGAATCATAAAGGATATTCCAAGATGAGCAACAATCCGTCTCCCGAACTCTGCCCCTGCGGCTCCGGCAAACTCTTCGCCGACTGCTGCGAACCCGTCATCCTCGGCGCCCGCAAGGCCAAAACTCCCGAAGAACTCATGCGGGCGCGTTACTCCGCCTACGCCACCTGCCACGTCGATTTCATCCTCGACTCCACCCACCCCGAACAGCGCGCCACCTGCGACCGCAAGGAAGTCCAGCTCTGGGCCGAGCAGTCCGAGTGGGAAGGCATCACCATCCTCCGCACCGACCGCGGCGGAGAGAAGGACTCCGACGGCATCGTCGAGTTCATCGCCCGCTACAAGAACCGCAACATGGCGATGGAGCACCACGAAATCTCCGAATTCCGTCGCAGCGGCGGCGAATGGTTCTTCTACGACGGCGCGATCGTCGGCCCGAAGCCCTACGTCCGCACAGCCCCGAAGGTTGGCCCGAACGACCCCTGCCCCTGCGGCTCCGGCAAGAAATACAAGAAGTGCTGCGGCAAGTGATCCCCCTGCCGTAAAACATCCCGTTCGGCTTCCCGCGCGTGTCCCGTCGGATCGCGCGGGTTTTTCACGGTTTTACGCAATATAATGCAGTCGGAAAGCGTTGTGTGACCGTACCTTTATCTCACAACACAATCAAAACGAGGTGAACCCATGAGAAAAACGGGGAAGAAACGTCTGACGATCATCCTGATCCTCGCGTTCGTCGCGGCCGTCCTGCTATTCGTGCTCGGCGCGTGGCTGAAGTTCGGCCCGTTCATCGTGGCGGCCCGGAGCATTCAGAAGCTTCAGGACGGCCTGTACGTCATGGTGTACCGCGGAGACTACGGGCTCGACGAATTCCTCGCGCAGGGAGGAGCGGACAGCGATTCCGCGCTGGCCGGCTACCTGATGGGGTATCTCTCCGGCGGGTATCTTTCGCAGGAAAACATCGAACTCAAGCCCGGCGATTACGGCTGCACCACGGTCTGCGTGAAGGATAAGAAAGGTGCCGTGTATTTTGGGCGCAATTTCGACTGGGAGAAGGGCCGCGCGATGATCGTCCACACCGTGCCGAAGAACGGCTACGAATCGCTGTCCACCTGCTGCCTGGATTTCCTCGGATTCGGGGACGATTACCAGCCAGACGGCTCCATGCAGGAGCGCATCCAGACGCTCGCGGCGATCTACGTCCCCGTGGACGGCATGAACGAAAAGGGCCTCGTGATCGCCGACCTCATGGCAGGCGACAACGAGGAAACGCACCAGAAGACGGACAAACCCGACCTCACGACCACGACCGCCATCCGGCTGCTGCTGGACCGTGCGGCGAACGTCGACGAGGCGATCGAACTGCTCAAACAGTACGACATGAACTCGTCCATCGGCGCGGCGCATCACTTCGCCATCGCGGACAAGAGCGGGAAAAGCGTGGTCGTGGAGTACGTGAACGGCGAAATGCTCGTCGCGGAAACGAATATCGTCACGAACCATTACCTCGCCGACAGCCCGAAGAAGGGCGTCGGGGACGAGGACTCCCATCTGCGGTTCGACCTGATGAACCAACGCATCGGACCGGATTTCGTTCTCGCCGGCGGGTTCGGTGTTCATGGCAATTGGATAGTCCAACGGCCGTTCCAGGAAGTCCGGAGACTGATAGCGCCCGTTTCGCAGTCGCAAATAAAGATACGGTATCCGCAGGGGG
>JAFYBD010000201.1 GCA_017540385.1 Lentisphaeria bacterium | reverse complement strand
ATCCGCAGGAGCGTGGTCTTGCCGCTGCCGGACGGGCCGAGCACGGTCACGGCCTCGCCCGCGTTCAGTTCGAGATTGAAATCGCGGAACAGTTCGATGCGTTCGTCCGCCCGCGTAAATGTCTTGGTCAGATGGGTGACGGTCAGCTTCATGGTTCGGAGTCCTTTCGTCTGGCGTAGAAGAGGTTGCCGTATTCGTCGGGCACGGACAGGACGTCGCCCGATGCCGTCACGCCGGATTTGAAGTCGGACGGGAACTCCGCGAGGACGTGCTCCCGCCATTTCCCCTCCTCGTAGAAGCTCAGGCGGCCCCGGAGCGACGACGTGTACACGCCGCGGCCGTTGCCCGCGCAGATCGGGTTCAGCTTGTCGGGGGACGCGAGATCGGTTTCGTACGCGCCGTCCGCGCGGTCGTACACGTGGATCAGGCCGTTGGCGTCGGCGAGGTAGAGATACCGGTCCGTCACGAACGGCGAGGAGAAGAACGAGAATCCGGTCGCGACCTTGTACAGCTCCTCGAAACTGTCGGCGTTGACCGCGACGAGGTCGCCGCCGTGGGTGAGCACGTACAGCACGCCGTCGGCCAGCACCGGGGTTTCCGGGATGTAGGACTCGAAATCGAGCGACTGTACGACTTCGCCCGTGCGGACGTCGATCTTGCGGAGCCTGCCGTCGCAGCTGCCGAGGTACACGAATGTGCCGTCGAACACCGGCGAGCCGTTGATCTGCCCGTTGCACGCGACCTCGTGAACGAGTTTCCCCGACGCGTCCAGCGCGTAGAGCGTCTGGTCGTGCGAGCCGAACCACACGAGCCCGTCGGAATCCATCGCCGCGCCGCCCGTGATCTGGTTGCCGGCCTTGAACGTCCACAGCACGCCACGGTCCGGCGTGAACGCCGCGAACAAGCCGCCCTCGTCGCCGACGTAGCAGACGCCGCCGAACTCCGCAACGGGGGCGGAGATCGAGGTCTTCGACACGGAAACGGTCCGCACGGGCTCCCCAAGCCGGAAGAATTTCACCTCGCCGCGCGAATTCCCGGCGGCAAGTGTGCCGTCGGACAGGACCGAGAGCTTCCCGAGCGGAGCGGTGTCCGTCAGGAGCACGCCGGATGATTCGTTCTTCTCCGAATCGTCCGGGGAATCCCCGAGGACGAAATACCACGCGACGCATGCCACCCCCAGCAGGAAGAGGATCGACAGAGCTGTGACGCGGAAAGCCTTCATGACGGGTCAGCTCCGGTTTTTCAGGGTCAGCGCGCCGGTCGGGCAGACGCCGCAGACGTTCGCGGCGGTCTCCGCATCCAGCGACTCCCAGCCATCGGGACCGGGCGAAATCACGGCGCGGTCGGCGCGGTTGTGGACGGCGAGACTTTCACGCGAGACGCCGACGCACCGCTGACAGAGGATGCACTTCCCGGCGTCGTAAACGAGATGCGCGGTTTCGACTTTTTCAGGATACGTCGCGGCGGATTTCGGCTTCTTCGCGCCGTATTCGCGCACGAGGTCGAAGAACCTGCATTTGCCCTTCGCGGAGCAGGATCCGCAGCGGAAATCGTGACGGACCAGCATCAGGGACAACGCTTCGCGGCGGAACGCCCGGACGCGTTCGGAATCCGTTTCATAAACATGACCGCGCTGAAGCAGCTGTTCGCAGCCGGGCACGAACCGCCCGAGCGACGCGTCCCACACGGCACAGACCATGCAGTGCGCGCCGGTCCCGCCACACTCCATATAGCAGAGCGTGGGGAGCTGCTTCACATAATCCAGCATCACGCGACCGGCGACGAAGGGATGCTCCGCGCCGTCGATCACGATCACGTCGCCGCCGACCGGAGCGACGCGGGGTTCCTCGGGGAACGGCAGCTCCTGTTCGGGGCGGTCCTTGCAGGGGTTTACGACGGCGTGTTCGGGGCAGACGCTCCGGCAGACGCCGCAGCGGACGCAGAGCTCGGACAGGATGCGGGCGCTTTCCAGCGGCTCACATTCGATGGCACCGGCGGCGCAGGACTGGATGCACTTGGTGCAGCCGATGCAGTCGTCATTGATCCTGAACTCGGTGAGCTCGACGCATTTTCCGGCGGGACACTCGTTGTCCAGATGCGCTTCGAATTCGCTGCGGAATTCGTGCAGCGCGCTGAGGACCATGTTCGGCGCGGTACGGCCGAGCGCGCACAGGGAGCCGCGCTGGATCTGGCGCGCCAGCTCTTCGATGCGGTCGAGCAGTCCGGGCGGCTTCGGTCCCTTGCGCGTGAGCGATTCCACGAGGTCGCACAGATGCGCCACGCCCTCGCGGCACATCACGCACTTACCGCAGGATTCGTTGCGGAGGAACCGCAGGAAATACAGCGAAATATCGACCATGCAGTCGGATTCGTCGATCACGATCAGGCCGCCGGACCCCATCATCGCGCCGTTCTTCTGGAGCGTGCGGTAGTCCACGCGGACGTCGAAATGGCGTTTCGGGATGCAACCGCCGGAGGGGCCGCCGATCATGACGGCCTTGATCGCGTGGTTCTTCTCGGCACCGCCCCCGTATTTCTCCACGATCTCGTCGATGGTGATGCCGATGGGAACTTCGATCAGGCCGCCCTGCCGGACCTTTCCGGCGAGCGCGAAGGCCTTCGTGCCGTGGGATTCGTCGGTGCCGACCGCGTTGAACGCCGCCCCGCCATCGGCCAGGATGATCGGGACGCAGGCGAACGTCTCCACGTTGTTCATGAGCGTGGGGAGCCCGCGGAGGCCGCCGTTCACGGGGAATGGCGGGCGTTTGCGCGGGATGCCGCGCCGCCCCTCGATGGACTCCAGCAATGCAGTCTCCTCGCCGCAGACGAACGCCCCCGCTCCGCGGAACAGCACGAGGTCAAACCCGGGCGCGATGTGCTCGAAAATGCCGGATTCGCGGAGTTTCGCGATCACGCGTTCCAGCACGGACACGGCCTGCGCGTATTCCTCCCGGATGTAAATGATGGCGAGTTTCGCCCCGATCGTGCGGGCGGCGATCAGGATGCCCTCCAGCACGCGGTACGGATACGACTCCATGAGCATGCGGTCCATGAACGCCCCGGGGTCGCCCTCGTCGGCATTGCAGATCACGATCTTCCGGTCGCCCGGAGCCTCCAGCGCCATGCGCCATTTCTCCCCGGTCGGAAACCCTCCGCCCCCGCGTCCGCGCAGTTTGGACGCGGTCAGCTCGGCCACGATCTGTGCGGGCGTCATGGCGAGGGCCCGGTCAAACGCGGCGAATCCGCCATGCGCCCGGTAATCCTCCAGCGATTCGGGATCGTCGATCCCGCTGTTCCGCGTCACGAGCCGGAGCCGGTCGAGTTCGGGCGGCAGCTCCGCCATCTTCATGCACCCGGGGGAACGCCGGCTGTAGAACGCGTCCAGGAACGCCCTGCCCTTCCAGCCGAGTTCACGCGTGGAGAAATGCTGCGCCACGATGCCGCGCACGTCGTATTCCTGCACGTTGTCGTAATGATAGACGGCGTTCTCCAGCGCCACGGTCACGAGCGGCGCGCGGTAGGACATGCCGTGACAGCCGACTTCCTTCACCTTGTAGTCGAATTTCCCGGTGCGGCGTTCCTGCTCGAAAACGTCGAAGATGCGTCCACTCCCGGCCGCCCGGCAGGACGAACACCGACAGATGCGGATTTCCGGCTGGCGCTTTTCGTTCGGGGTTTCCGCCGACGCATCCGCGCCGGACGCCTCCTCCTCGCGGACCATCCGCAGGAAATCCTTCACGACCGACCCGACCGTGGCGGGCACGACGTGCCCGAAAATATGTTTGTCGATCTGCACGGCCACCGCGAGCATGCAGCAGCCGAGGCACGCGACCTTGCTGACCGTGAAAAGCCCGTCGGGCGAAGTGTCGCCTCCGTCGGGGATGTTCAGATGCTTGCGGAACGCCTCGTAGACGTGCTCCGCCCCCTTCACGTAGCAGGCGGCTCCCACGCAGACCTTGATCTGATGCCTGCCGCAGGGTGTGAACCGGAACGCCTGATAGAAGCTCGCCACGCTGTACACGCGGTTCAGCGGCACGTTCATCCGGCGCGCGTGCTCCGCCATCGGTGCCGGCAGCAGGCAGCGGTCGCGCCGCTGGAGCGCGATCAGCTCCGGCAGGAGCGGGTCAACGAGGTCGATATGGGGCGCGGCATCGGAGGTCATCGTTTGGCCTCCAGACAGACGAGTTCGTTGTCTTTCGTTCGCAGGATCAGGTCGCCCTTATGGAACGCCGGAACGCAGACGACCTGCTTGCCGAGCTCGTATTTGCCCTCGGTCTCGAGTCCGTCGTCCTCAGATTTGAATAAATACAGCACGCCGTCGAGGTCGACCGCCACGATCTTTCCGCCGATGGCCACCGGCGAGGCGTAGAACCCGCTGTCGACGTCCTCCTCGTAGAGTTCATGCCCGTCCGTCGCGTCGATCGCGATGATCGTGCCGCCGCTCCCGAAGAGGAAGTACCGGTCGCCGAGGAGCACGGCGGAGGCCACGTCGGGCGCGGGGGATTCCTCGTTCTGAAAGAGTATCTCGCCGTCGCCCGCGCGGAACGCCCCGGTGAACGCCCCGGAGTTCGAGAAAAAGATCTTGTCGTCGCGGGCGGACGCCGAGGCCGCGACTTCGCCGCCCATGCACTCCAGCCACCAGAGCTCTTCGCCTGTCTCAAGATCGAAGAGTTCGGCGAGCTCGTTCCCCGCCGTGAAGATCATGCCCTTTCCGTCGACCACGAGCCCCTTCGGCGTCGACCAGCTGGCGGAGGCGTCGCGTTCGTTCTTCCACGCGATCTCGCCCGTGAAGACGTTCAGCGCGAAGAGCGTCTGCGATTCGTCCAGGTCGTACTGCACGATCAGTTTGTCGCCCATCAGCAACGGCGAGGAGGCGTAGCCGTACATCACGACCGGCTCCGGCAGGCGTTTGTGCCAGATCGTCGCCCCGTCGTGACCGACGCAGAGCACGTCGCCGGAGGCGAACACCGCATAGACGCGTCCGGAGTCGACGCACGGGGTCGGCGCGGCGTAACCGGTGTCTTCGCCAACTTCGGGAAGTGCGGCGAAGGGCGGCGTTTCCGTCTTCCATTTGAGCGCGCCGGTCGTCGCGTCGTAACAGGACACCGCGCCGGTCTTGCCGTCGCTGCCGGAGACGAACACGAGGTCGTCCCACACGATGGGCGAACCGTTGCCGGGGAGCGCGACCGCGCTGGTCCATTTTTTCTGAAAATCCCAGTTCGCCGGAAGCGCGTTGGCGTTCGGCAGCGTGGAGCCACGGAACTGCGGCCACTGCAAACGTTCGGCCTCAAGCGCCGCCGCCAGGTCGATCGTTTCCGTTTGAACCGGTTTCACTTCGCCCGGCAGAGTCTGCGTTCCGGCGTCTCCGGCGGCGGCCTGAACAGGTTTCTTTTCCGCCGGGACGAGCGTCGCCCGCAGGATCGCGAGCGCGACGACCAGCACGACGATCCCGCAGGAGGCGAACGCGAGCAGCTGGCGGCGTTCCTTCTCGGGAGCCGCACCCGTGCCGCGCGGGACTTTCAGTTTCGGAGCGAACCAGAACATCTCGGCGCAGAAGAGGCCGCAGAGCACGAAGAACGCGATCCCGAGCAGGAGCACGCCGCGACGCTGTTTGTCCTTCGTCTGGAAATATGCGGAACGGTACAGATAGTCCAGGTCGCGCACGGTCCGGGACAACT
>JAFYBD010000200.1 GCA_017540385.1 Lentisphaeria bacterium | reverse complement strand
GTCCCGGTCTTCAACCGTCAGGCCCTGAACGTGCTGCTGGTGGCAGCGGCGTACACCGTGCCGTTCCTCTTCACGAGCGTCTTCTGCCAGTTCCTCTGCACGCGGTTCTCCGCGCGGAACGTGGTGGTGTTCAGCCGCGCCGTGGAGATCTTCCTGGTGCTGGTGAGCGCGTTTTTCCTGGCTCCGATCAAACGTCTCGGCCCGGCTCCGCTGCTGATCTTCGCCGGCTGCCTCGGCGTCGTCTTCTCGTTCTACCGCCCCGCCCTGAAGATCTACCTGGCGGACGCGATCGACAAAAAGGAACTCTCGCGCACGACCGGCATCATCGAGGCCATGACGTTCCTCGGCATCATCATCGGCACGATCTCCGCGGTGTTCTGCATCCACTTCATCCCGAGTGCGGCGGCGGTCTCCGCGGCGGCGGTCTCCCTGGCCACGCTGAACCTGCTGCTCGCGTCCCATCTGGACCCGAACCAGTCGTTCTGCCGCAAGCTCCGGTTCCGCGACCTGAAACAGCAGTGGGTGTCGGCGTTCAAGCTCCAGCAGCGCTACCGTGAACTGGTGCTGACGGGGATCGGCGAAGGATACATGTTCGCCGCCATCATCATGGTCGCCTCGATGGCCATGCAGTACATCTCGCTGCAGTTCGGGAACGCGAAACTCTCCGGCAACGACCTCTTCCTGTACACGATCATCGCCTCGCCGGTGGTCGGCGCGGTGCTCGGATGCCTGGTCGCGGGCAAAGCCTCCGGCGACATGATCGAAATCGGGCTCGTGCCGCCCTCGACCGTGGTGCTGACCCTGGCGGCGCTCCTGATCGGGCTGCTGCCGTTCTTCCCCGACCAGTACACAGGCGGCGGATTGCTGCTGCCGCTGCTCTTCGTCTTCGGCTTCTTCGCTGGCGTGATGCTCGTGCCGCTCGAAGCGTACCAGAAATACTTCATCCGGCACGAACTCATCCCGCCGTTCTTCAGCTGGTTCTATCTGCCGTTCGCGGCGGGCATCCTGCTGTCGATCCTGTTCTCGTTCCTGATGTACTACTACGGCATCTCGATCTTCACGCTCACGCTGGTCATGGCCTGCCTGACGATCATCCTCGCCGTTTCGTCGTTCTACATCATGCCGCAGTTCCTGCTGCGGGCCCTGATGCGCGCGCTCATCCGCACGCTCTACCGCCTGCGCAAATTCGGGATCGAGAACCTGCCGGAAGAGGGTCCCGCGCTGCTGGTGGGCAACCGCGCGAGCTTCGTGGACATCTTCTTCATTCAGGCGTGCACGTCGCGCCCGATCCGCTTCATGATGCACGAGAGCTACTACAACGCCCCGTTCTGGCGGCCGCTCTTCCGTTCCGCCGGGTTCATCTCGGTCCCGTCGAACAAGCCCAAGCAGCTGAAGGCGCTGCTGGAATACACGCGCGAACTGCTCCGCCAGGGCGAAATGGTCTGCGTGTTCCCCGAGGGCGACATCACGAAGAACGGCACCATGTCCAGCTTCCGCGACGGATTCGCCGAGCTCATGCCCGAGGACATGCCGGAGATCCCGGTCATCCCGGTCCGCATCGGCATGACCTGGGGCAGCATCTTCTCCTGCTACTACGGCAAATTCAAGCTCACGTGGCCGAACGAGCTCCCCCACCCCGCGAGCGTGACCGTCGGCAAGCCCATCCCGCGCGACACTTCGGCGTACGAGGTCCGCATCATCTTCTCCGAACTCGCCGCCGAAACCGAGCTTATCCCGGAGAAGGGCGAACGCCCGTTCCACATCCAGTTCGCCTGGCTCGCGAAGCACCATCCCTTCCGCCACTCCATCCAGCAGTACGACGACACGCACGGGCTGCAGGCTCCGTCGCTCTTCTCCCTGCTCGTGAAGACGATCCTCATCAGCCGCTGGATCCGACGTCTCTGCGACGAATCCGAGGAGTACGTCGGCGTGATGCTGCCGAACAGCCTCGCAGCCACTTGCACCATCACCGGCGTGCTCATGGCCGACCGCAAGCCGGCCGTCATGAACTTCACGGCGGGCATCCCGGCCAACCAGCACGCCGTGAAGATCGCGAACATCAGGCACATCCTGCCCAGCCGGGTCTTCATCCAGAAGATCAGGATGAAGCCCACGCCCGAAATGGTCTTCCTCGAGGACGCCGCCGCCGACATCGGTCGTCCGAGCTCGAAATACACCTGGCTCCTCGCCTGCATCTTCCTCACGCACGAGGAACTCATGAAGCTCGTGTCGCCGAAGAGCTGGCAGGACGTGAACCGCATCGCCGTCCTCATCTTCTCCAGCGGCTCCACCGGCATCCCGAAGGGCATCATGCTCACGCACCACAACATCAACGCGGACGTGGCGGCCATGACCTCCATGATCGGCTGGCGCAAGACCGACAGCGTGCTGGGCAACCTGCCCATCTTCCACTCGTTCGGGCTCACGGTCTGCATGTGGCTGCCCATCGTCACGGGCACACGCGTGGTCTTCATCGCGAACGCCCTGGACGCGGCCATGTCGCTGAAGGTGATCCGCGAACAGAAGATCTCGATCATCGTGGCCACGCCGAGCTTCCTGATGCTCTATATGAGGAAAGGCACGTCCGAAGACTTCAAGTCGCTGCGCCTGACCATCACCGGAGCCGAACGCCTCCGCGAGGACATCGTCGTGAAGTTCCGCAAGCTCACCGGACTCGAGATCACCGAGGGCTACGGCTGCACCGAACTCTCGCCCGTCGTGTCCATCAACGTCGCGAACTCCCGCATGGAGCTCGGCGTCCAGGTCGCCAAACAGGGCAGCATCGGCGCACCGCTCCCCGGCATCTGCGCCAAGATCGTCGATCCCTCCACGTTCGAGCTCATGCCGGAAAACACCGACGGCCTCATGATCGTGAAGGGCGCCATCGTGATGAAGGGCTATTTGGGCGAACCCGGCAAGACCGCCGAGGTCATCCGCGACGGCTGGTACGTCACCGGCGACATCGCGCACATGAACCGCAACGGATTCATCACCATCACAGGCCGACTCTCCAGATTCTCCAAGATCGCCGGCGAAATGGTCCCGCACGAACTGGTCAAACGCGAGATCAACAACATCCTCCAGCCGGAGGAACGCCTCGTAGCCGTCTGCGGAGCCGCAGACGCCAAGCACGGCGAGAAGCTCATCGTGTTCTACACCGATCCCGGCAGGCTCGCGCCTGACGAACTCATCCGCCAGCTGAAGGACCGCCAGATCCCGAACCTGTGGATCCCGAAGGCCGAGAACTTCATCCTCGTTGACTCCCTCCCCATGCTCGGAAACGGCAAGCTCGACCTCGCGGCCCTCGTGGAACTCGCGAAGAATTACGGCGACCCGACCCCCGAAGTCGCGGAATAAATCGGAATCATCCGGCCCGGCCGGAAACAAAAGACGATCGCCCGCCCCGGCGAAACAGGTTCCTCAGGACCGTTTCCCCCGGCGGGCGAATCTGTTCAGCACTACGCCGGCCTCTTCGATGCGGAGGAGCAGGCAGAGCGCGAGCAGACCGAGACCGTAGACGATTCCTGCCGCCGCCAGCGGCACCAGCACGTTCAGCTTCGACACGGACACCTCCCAGTACGGGATCGTGAATTCGAGGTTCCGCGGGATCGCGCGGAAGACCAGGACTGCCGGGACCAGCGGCAAGACGCACGCAGGGACCAGCCGCAGCAGATACAGCCCGAGCGAACGGAAATCCAGGCGGTTGTCCGGCATCTGCCGGTTGTAGATGGTCAGCAGCAGCGTGTTGTTCAGCAGCGACGACACGATGGTCGCGAGCGCGATCCCTCCCTGCTTCAGCGGCACCATCAGCGCGAAGTTCAGCACGATGTTCAGCGAGATGCACACCAGCGACACCTTGAGCGGCGTCACCATGTCGCGGCGGCTGGTGAACGCCACCGACGATATCTTGAAGACCGAAAAGAGCGGGATCCCTGCGGAATACATCGTGAACGCATACGCGGTCTCGCGCACGGCCGTCTCGTCGAACTTGCCGTAGCCGTAGAAAATGCGGATGATCTCCTGCGGGAAGCACAGCATGAACGCCGCAAACGGCACCGACACGAAGAGCAGGATGCGGATCGTCTTCGCCAGCATCGCGGTCAGGTCGTCGTACCGCCCCGCCGCAGCGAAACGCGAGAGCTCCGTATTCGCCACGGTCGCGAACGACACGGCGAAAATGCCGATGGGCAGGAAAACGAGGCGGTCGCTGTAATACAGGGAGGGCACGGCGTAGTCGCCGATCATGCCGCCGACCCAGCGGTCGCACAGCAGGCTCACCTGAAGCGCCCCGGCTCCGAGCAGGCCCGGCAGGATCAGTTTCCAGATGCTCTTCAGCGTCTCCGTGTCGCGCAGGATCGCGCGGGTCACGCGCACCATCATGCCGCGCCGCCAGAGGATCAGGAAGATGAGCAGCATCTCCAGCACGCCCGCGATCAGCACGGCCGCGCCCAGGGCGTTCAGCAGCGGCATCCCCTGGAATCTCCGCCCCACGAACGCCAGCGCCAGGATCAGCACCACGTTCTGAAGGATCGCGGTCAGGGACGGCAGGAAGAATTCGTGGAGCACGTTAGCATACGCCGTGGCCGCGCCGACGACGCAGATGAAGACCATGTACGAGGTCAGGAGCGGGAAAAGTTCGAACGCGATCTTCCAGCGGCCCTCCTCCATGGTGCGGGAGATCAGCCAGGACGGCACGCCGAGGACGACCGCGAGGGCGCACAGCAGCAGCGTGAGCCACAGGAGGATGGTGGAGAAACGGTCCCGGGCGCGTTCAGGCCCCTCTTTCTCAATCGACAGCGAGATGATCGGGACGATGGCCTTGCCGAGTTCGCCCTCGCCCAGGATGCGGCGGAAGATGTTCGCGCCCGTGATCGCGAGCGTCCAGCCGGACATCAGGGCGTCGCCGCCGACGACGGCGGCAGTCAGGGTCTCGCGGAAGAGTCCGAGCAGGCGGCTGGCGAGCGTGGAGACGGCGAGGTTGCGCGAACTGCTGAAGAACCGTTTCCCGGCTGCTCCATGTTCCTCTGCCATGTCCGACCGTCCCCCGTACCCGAACGCCGGTTACTTATTGAAGAGGACGTACACGCAGTCGCCGTCCTTCACGATGTAGTCCTTGCCCTCGGTGCGGAGCTTGCCGGCGGTCTTCGCGGCGTTCCAGCCTCCGTGCGCGACGAGTTCGTCGTAGGAGACGACCTCCATGCGGATGAATCCGTGGAGCATGTCGGTGTGGATCTTTCCGGCGGCTTCCGGGGCGGGCGTGCCGTTCACGATGGTCCAGGCGCGCGTCTCGTCCTTGCCGGTGGTGAAGAACGTGCAGTAGTCGAGCAGTTTGTATCCGGTGCGGATCACGCGCTGGAGACCGCTCTCGGTCGCGCCGATGTCCTCCAGGAACGCCTTCGCGTCGTCCGGTTCGAGCGCGGCGAGTTCCTCCTCGAACTTCGCACAGACGGGGACGACCTCCATGCCGTGTTTCCCGGCGTATTCCAGCAGGGCCTTCGACGCGTCGTCCTGTCCGAAGGAACGGAACCCGGCCTCGTCGACGTTGGCGCAGACGAAGGCGGGCATGGTGGAGAGCAGCTGGAGCGAAGTCATCACGCGGTTGGCCTCCGGGTCGGACTTGTCCCACGAGGGAATGCGGCCGTCCTCGAGGTCGGCGATGCAGGACTGCGAGAGCTCGTATTCGGCCTTGATCTCCGGGTCGCCCGTGCGGATCAGCTTCTTGCACTTGTCGAACCGGCGCTGGAGAAATTCGAGGTCGGCGAGCATGAGTTCGGTCATGATGAGCTCGAGGTCGCGGGCGGGGTCGATGCTGCCGCCCACGTGGACCACGTCGCCGTCGGCGAAGAGCCGGACCACGTGCGCCACCGCGTCGACGTTGCGGATATGCCCGAGGAACTGGTTTCCGAGGCCCTCGCCCTTGCTCGCGCCCTGGACCAGACCGGCGATGTCGATGAATTTCAGCGAGGTCGGGACGATCCGGGCGGATTTCTCGATCTTCGCGAGCACGCCCAGGCGCTCGTCCGGGACGGCCACGATGCCGGTGTTGGGCTCGATGGTGCAGAACGGGAAATTGGCGGCGGCGGCGCCGCCGTTGGTCAGAGCGTTGAAGAGCGTGGATTTCCCGACGTTGGGAAGACCGACAAAGCCGCAGGCGAACCCCATGGTATAAGACTCCGGATTGAGGATGATGGACAGATTGGCACAATATGACGTAATAACGTACCACAGGGAGGCGTTTTTTTCAATCGGAAACGCGATTTTTCCGACTGTTTTCCGAAAAACCGTACTTTTTTTAGGATTTCGGCTTTCATTTTCGGAAAGTTGTGGTATATTGTTGGAACGTTTTTTACGATTATCATCTATTTTAAACATAAAACTCGTCATTTCGTCAAGGAGAAAGTCAGCTTGAACATTCTGCTTACCGGTATCACGGGACTGGTCGGAGCCTCCGTCGTCACGGCGCTTCTTCGCAAGAATCCCGACTTCAAGATCGTCGCCATCTGTCGCGGCAATTCCGCCCAGACCGCCCAGCAGCGTACCGAGATCACCATGCGCGCCCAGTGCGAATTCGACGGCGACCCCGCGTCCTACGACTCCATCATCTCACGGATCACCGTCATCTCCGGCGACGTCACGAAGCTCCCGTTCGATGAGATCGCAAAATACGGCCCCTACGACGTGATGTTCCACTGCGCCGCCGACGTCAACCTTGGAAAAGACCCCGAGGGCAAGACCTATGCGACGAACATGAACGGCACGCTGAACGCCGTCGAAGCCGTCAAACGTTTCGGCATCCCCCGGTTCCAGTACGTCAGCACCGCCTACGTCGCGGGCACCTACGTCGGCCGCGTCATGGAAGACACCATGCCCGCCACCGGCTGGATCAACTCCTACGAACGCAGCAAGTTCGACGCTGAAAAGTACGTCCGCGAGAACGTCGGCGTCCCGTACACCATCTACCGGCCGTCCATCATCGTCGGCCGCAGATCCGACGGCGTGATCCGCAAGCCCCTCGCGTTCTACCGCATCCTCGAGTTCCTCGGCCGCATCAAGAGCAACCGCGCGTTCAAGGTCGGTCTCCCCCCCAACGCCCAGATGGAAGTGCCCATCCGCATCGCCAGCGCGACGTCCGACAAGATTTACTTCGTGCCGATCGACTACGTGCAGGAATCCATGTCCAGGCTCTTCATGCTCCCCGAGAAGAACCGCACCTACCATATCACCGGCGACAGCCCCGTCTCCACCGACATGATCGGCGTCGCCTGCCGCAGCATCCTGAAGGTCACCGGTCTCCGCACCGTCGAGAAGAACGACAATCCGTCCAAGGACGAGAAGCTCGTCTCGCGCATGATCGAGGACCTGATCCCCTACTTCTCCACCCAGATCACGTTCGACAACTCCAACATCCGCGCCGACCTCGGCGACGAGATCCTGAACTGGAAGCTCGACGAGCTCTTCCTCCGCCGCATGGCTTACTCCTACTACAAGCAGGAGCTGCCCGGGCTCGTGGAAGGCATGGAGTTCCCGAAGGACTGAGCTTCGGCAAATCCGATCTTTCCGCGCGGACCGGGCTTTCCGGTTCGCGCTTTTTTCTTCCCCATGAGCAGCAGCTTCTTCGACAGGATCGCCCCGGCGCGCAGGAAACTCCTCCTGCTCGCCATCATCTATCTCGGCTACATCAGCCTCGGGCTCCCGGACAAAATCCTGGACGCGGCCTGGCTGCCGATGAGCCGGGCGTTCGACGTGCCCCTGCGGTACGGCGGATTCATCCCGCTCACGATCGCGCTGTGTTCGTCCGTGTCGGCCTCTGCCAGCGGGTTCATCCTGCGGAAGATCGGCACGGGGCGTCTGCTGGCGATCTGCGGCGCGGTGACGGGTCTGTCCCTGATCGGATGCGGATGGTCGCCGGTCTTCGCCGTGCTGCTGGCGTTCGCGATCCCGCTGGGGTTCGGCCAGGGGGCCGTCGACACGGGGATGAACTACTACGTCTCGAAGCATTATTCCAGCCGCGACATGAGCTGGCTGCACTGCTGCTGGGGCGTCGGCGCCACTCTCGGCCCCCTGCTCGCGTCGCTGTTCCTCCAGCGGACCGGATCGTGGAAGAGCGGCTATTTCGCCATCGGGTCCTGCCAGCTCGTCCTGGCTGCGTTTTTCTGTTCGACCATCGGCCTGTGGGACCGTGCGCGGCGCGACGAGGAGGCGGAGGACCGGGAAGCCGCCGCGGCGTCCTCGATGGACCGCCTGACCGGGAAATGCGAATTCTCGCTGGACTTCTGGCTGTGCGTCCTGATCTTCTTCCTCTACTGCGGCATCGAAGCCGGCTCCGGGCTCTGGTGCTGCGCATTCCTCACGCAATCGCGCGGGATGGCGCTGGAGAACGCGCAGTTCGTGGTCACGGCCTACTGGGGCGCGCTGACCGGGGGACGTTTCCTGCTGGGGTTCATGGCCGACCGGATCGGCAACCGGCGGCTGTCCATTCTAGCCGGGGCCGGGGTGCTCGTCGCGGCGGGGCTCCTGCTGATCCCGGCGGGGGGAGCCGTCCTGCCGTCGATCGCGCTGCTCCTCGTGGGATTCGCGCTTGCGCCGATCTATCCCTGCCTGATGCACGAAGCCACGCGGCGCGGATTCAACGACGCCACGGCGGCCGCCCTGACCGGGCTTCAGGGGTCCGCCAGCATGATCGGCTGCATGGTGATGCCGCCGGTGATCGGCTACGCCGGTGACCTGATCTCGATGGAGGCCCTGCCGGTCTTCATCGCCGTCCAGGCGGTCCTGATGTTCCTCGCCCTCGTGAAGACCGGCCGGAGCACTTCCACAAAGATATAAGGGCACCTCTAAAAATTGATATTCGGCGGCTTTTCGCGTCTGGACAAAGTCCAACTGGAAAGATTTTCGGTGGTTACCTTCAGGTAGCCACGCTCAAATCTTC
>JAFYBD010000199.1 GCA_017540385.1 Lentisphaeria bacterium | reverse complement strand
TTCCTGCGTCACTTCCACGTTAGCCTGTTCAGTCATTGTATGACCTCCATATGAGTTGAATTAAGAGTTTTCTTCGAGTTTGTTTTTGTAAGCGTTGATAACGTTGACGATGCTGGAAGCCTTGGCGTTCAGCACGCGGACAAGGCCGGTCGGGACAGCGGCGAGGAGACCAAGCAGCTGAGCACGGAGCGCGTCCTTGCCGGGGAGATCGGCGATCGCGATGACCTGCTGGGGTTCCAGCACGGCGCCATCGAAATAACCGCCCTTGGCGGAGAGAACACCTTTGGTTTCCGCAGAGAAAGCCTTGATGGCCTTCGCAACGGGACCGGCATCGCCTTTTCCGGAGATCATAGCGGTATCGCCGGAGAGTTTGAAAGCGGCGAGAGCGTCGAGGCCGTTGAGTTCCGCCATCTTGTTGATGAAGCGGTTCTTCAGCACATGGCACTCAGCACCAAGCGGCGCCAGTTGTTTTTTGAACGAGTCGACGTCTTTGACCTTCAGTCCCTTGTAGGTGACAAAGAAGAGATAGTCGGACCCCGTGAGGAGGGCGGCGACGTCCTGTCCGAGCTGGATACGTTCCTGTCTCATGCCGTCTCCTTCACAGATGCTTCGCGAATGTCGACCTTCACGCCCGGGGTCATGGTGGCACTCAGCGTAATGGACTGAATGTACACGCCCTTGGCGGAGGAGGGTTTCGCCTTGATGAGAGCTTTGATGACCGCGACGGCGTTCTCAACGATCGCGTCGGCCGCGAACGAGAGTTTGCCGATGGGAACCTGCACGCAGGCGCCGCGGTCCGCACGGAATTCCGCACGACCGGCCTTCGCCTCGCGGACGGCGTCGCCGATCTTCTCGGTGACGGTGCCCGTCTTCGGGTTCGGCATCAGGCCGCGGGGACCGAGCTGACGGCCCAGGGGGCGGATCTGGGACATGGAAGAGGGAGTCGCGATGAGGACGTCGAAGTCGAGCCATCCGCCTTTGATCTTGGAGATGACATCTTCGAATCCGACCATGTTCGCGCCGGCGGCCTCGGCCTCCTGGCGGAACTTGTCGTCGTCGGCGATCACCACCACGCGGACTTCCTTACCGGTGCCACGGGGGAGAGCGACGGCGCCACGGACGGTCTGGTCCGTCTGCTTCGGGTCCACGCCGAGCTTGAACGCGATTTCGACGGTCTGGTCGAACTTCACGCTCGGGAGTTCCTTGAGCAGTGCGGCAGCCTCTGCCAGCGAATAGCGTTTCAGCTTGTCGAAACGCTCCAGCTGTGCTCTGTAGAGTTTGCTTCTTTTAGGCATCTACCACCTCGATACCCATACTGCGGGCGGTGCCTTCGATGACGCGCATCGCGGCCTCCTCGCTTCGGGCGTTGATGTCTTTCTTTTTCATTTCCACGATCTGTTTGATCTGCGCGCGGGTGATCTTTCCGGCCGATTCGCGGCCGGGATTGTGGGACCCGCTCGGGATGTTCGCCAGCTTCTTGATGAGCTCAGCAGCCGGCGGAGACTTCGTGACAAATGTGAAAGAACGATCCTGGTAGACGGTGATCACGACCGGAATGATCATCCCGGCCTGTGACTGAGTCGCAGCGTTAAACTGCTTGCAGAAGCCCATGATATTCACGCCGGCCTGACCGAGCGCGGGGCCTACCGGGGGCGACGGTTTGGCATCGCCGGCCGGGATCTGCAAACGGATTTCCGCAGTTACCTTTTTCGCCATTTCTGTCTCCATACCGCAAGCTGGTGCGAACCGGCAGGAATTCTCCCACCTTGCGGACTACGATATGTTTAGTATGTTTGTTCGGCCAGCGCGTCAATCTTCGCACGGACCGACCTGCCCAAACTCCAATTCAACCGGAGTATCCCGCTCAAAGATCGAAATCATGAGCTTCAATTTCGCATGTTCGGGATCGATCTCGATGATCTTGCCGTCGGAACCGTTGAACACGCAGTCGCGGTCCTCGACGCGGACCCGGGTGCCGACCACCAGCCACGGAGGAGGCGGAGGCAGCGTGGCTCCGTCCTTCAGGGTGTCCACGGTGTGGAGCAGATCCTGGACTTCCTCGTCGGAAATGGGCTGCGGGTGTTCGGGGTCGCCGACGAAACGGGTCACTCCCGCCACGCCGCGAACGAAGTACCAGGCGGCCTCGTTCCGGGTCTTGCCGTCCTCTTCGTACAGGTCCATGCGGACGAACACGTAGTTCGGATGGATCTTGCGGACGACGGTGTGCTGGGTTTTCGGGTCGATGTATTTGTGAACAGGGATGAGGACCTCGTAAACGGGGACGGCGCCGGGAGCCTGCATGAGCTTGCTCTCGATGGCCTCCTTCACCTTGTTCTCACGGCCAGTCCCGGTCTGAAGAACGTACCACTTGCCTTTGCTGCGGTCAACGGGTTCCGTCTGCTTGTCTGCGTCTGTCTTGGTGGTATTCATCGGGCCAACCGTATCAGAAAGAGGTTAAGAACTTGATGATGTGATAGAGGATCTGATCCACACCCGCGATGTAAGCGGAGGAAACGGCCATGACAACGAGGACGAGCACGGTGGATTCGAGGAGCTGCTCCCTGGTCGGCCAGGTGCACTTTCTCATCTCATCCATGGTGCGTTCGATGAAAGAGCGTATTTTTCCAAAAAAACTGAGATTGTTGTCCATAGCTTGTAACGATGTTCCGCGGTTTTCACCGCTCCGGCTCCGTCGGGGGGAACCTGTACGAATAATCCTCTGTCGAAAATGAAATGGCAGGAGCGGAGAGTCTCGAACTCACGACCTGCGGTTTTGGAGACCGCTGCTCTACCAACTGAGCTACACTCCTGCGTAACGAACTGAAAGGGGACACAGGACGCCCTGAACCAGGACGCGCCCGGGGCGCGTCACGTGCTCAGCGACATTCCTTGTGAATGGTATGCTTCCGCTCAAACTTGCAGAACTTTTTGATCTCGAAGCGGCCGGGAGTATTCTTCTTCTCCTTGGTCGTCGTGTAGTTCCGGCGTTTGCACTCGGTGCATTCAAGAATGATGATTTCGCGCATGGCGGTATCTGCTTTCTTCGTCCCGCGGCGGAATCGCTTCAGCGCCGCCGGTCCATCCGGAGGGAAGAACCGGCGGCAGAGAAATCCGCAACGGGACGGAGTTGATGTTACTCAGTGATCGTGTCCACGGTACCGGAGGCAACGGTGCGGCCGCCTTCGCGGATGGCGAAACGCTGCTTCTCTTCCATGGCGATCGGGGCGATCAGCTCAACGGAGATGGTGACGTTGTCGCCGGGCATGACCATTTCGGTGCCTTCGGGGAGCGTGATGACGCCGGTCACGTCGGTGGTGCGGAAGTAGAACTGCGGACGATAGCCGTTCATGAACGGGGTCTTGCGGCCGCCTTCCTTATCGGAGAGGACGTAGATCGTAGCGGTGAATTTCGTGTGCGGGGTGATGGAACCGGGCTTCGCGAGGACCTGACCGCGCTGGACTTCTTCCTTCTTGGTGCCGCGGAGGAGGCAGCCGATGTTGTCGCCGGCCTGGCCCTGATCGAGGCTCTTGCGGAACATTTCGACGCCGGTGACGACCGTCTTGGCGGTCTCGTGGATACCGACGATTTCGACGGGATCGTTGACCTTGACGACGCCGCGTTCGACACGGCCGGTGACGACGGTGCCGCGGCCTTCGATGCTGAACACGTCTTCGATCGGCATGAGGAAGGGCTTATCGATGTCGCGGACGGGATCCGGAATCCAGCTGTCGATGGCATCCATGAGTTCCTGGATGCAGTTGCAGGCGGGATCATCGGGGCTGGTGGCCTTCAGGGCCGGGAAAGCGGCGCCCTTGACGATCGGGGTGTTGTCGCCGTCGAAACCGTACTTGGAGAGGAGCTCGCGGACTTCCATTTCGATGAGTTCGACGAGTTCGGGATCGGCGAGGTCCATCTTGTTGAGGAAAACGACGATGCGGGGCACGCCGACCTGCTTGGCGAGGAGGACGTGTTCCTTCGTCTGGGGCATGACGCCGTCGGCGCCGTCGATCACGAGGATC
>JAFYBD010000198.1 GCA_017540385.1 Lentisphaeria bacterium | reverse complement strand
GCTACGATGTTTCCGAATGGGACACGATCAAGGTCCCGTCGACCTGGGAGCTCCAGGGCTACGGAACCCCGCTCTATTCCGGCTGGGAATACCCGTTCAAGGTCGATCCGCCGTTCGTGACGAAGGAGCCCGCGCGCGAAAAGACGTCGTACATCGAACGCAATCCGGTCGGCTCGTACGTGCGCGAGTTCGACCTGCCGGAAAACTGGCTCCACGAAAGCCAGGTCTTCGTGCGCCTGAACGGCGTGGCGTCGGCGTTCTACCTGTGGATCAACGGCGAGAAGGTCGGCTACGGGGAGGATTCGTTCAGCCCGGACGAGTTCAACATCACGAAGTACCTGCGCGAGGGGCGGAACACCATCGCGGTCGAGGTGTATCATTTCTGCGACGGCTCCTACCTCGAGGACCAGGACTATTTCCGGTTCTCCGGCATCTTCCGCGACGTCGTGCTCTTCCGCACGCCCGACACGGCCATCCGCGATTTCTTCATGCGGCCGTCGCTCGACGAGGACGACGATTACAAGACCGGCCTGCTCGAGGGCGAGATCGTCGTGAAGAACTACTGCAGCCATGATTCCGACCGCCGGTTCTACGCCGTGCTCCGCGACGCCGACGGAAAGGACGTCTACCGCTTCTCGCTCCCGCTCCGTCTCGAAGCAGGCGAAGAGAAGACCATCTCCCTGCACGACATCCGTTTCCCGGACGTGAAGCCGTGGACGGCCGAGACCCCGAATCTGTATGAACTCGAGCTCGGACTGCGAATCGACATGAAGGAGCCCGAACAGGTCCTCACCGCGGACCTCGGATTCCGCACGGTCGAGATCGGACCGGAGAACCAGCTGCTCGTCAACGGCAGGGAAGTCGTCCTGAAGGGCGTGAACCGTCACGAGACCCATCCCGACCTCGGCCGCGCCCTCACGCACGAGGTTATGGAGCAGGACGTGAAGCTCATGAAGGCGAACAACATCAACACCGTCCGCACGTCGCACTACCCGAACGATCCCTACTGGTACGAGCTCTGCGCGAAGTACGGGCTGTACGTCGTGGCCGAGGCGAACATCGAGTGCCACGCCCTCCAGACCCTCACCGAGGACCCGAAATGGACGCAGGCGTACATCGAGCGCAACCGCAACAACGTGCTCCGCCTGAAGAACAACCCCGCGATCATCATCTGGAGCCTCGGCAACGAGAACGGCTGGGGCGAGTGCGCCAACCTCGTCGCCGCGTCGAAGGCCGTTCAGGAGATCGACTCCACGCGTCTCATCCACGCCTGCGAGCTCGGCTACCGCCCCGGCCTCACCGACATGGGCAGCACCATGTATCCCACGGTCGATACCGTCGCGAAGATCGGAAGCGACCAGAAAAACGCGAACTGGAACTGGCAGGCTCCCGAGAAGACCAGGTCAAAGACCGGTCCGTTCTTCGTCTGCGAATTCGCCCACAGCATGGGGAACGCCCTCGGAAACTTCAAGGAATACGTCGACCTCTTCGAGCAGTACCCGCACCTCATCGGCGGCTGCATCTGGGACTGGGTCGACCAGGACGTCCGCGCGGATCGTCAGGAGGACGGCAAGTACAAGGCCGCGCCGTTCACCGGAGACTCCCTCGCGTTCGGCGGCATGTTCGGCGACAATCCCGGCGACGGCAATTTCTGCGACAACGGCGTGATCTTCGCCGACCGCACGAAGAGCGCGAAGCTCCGCGAGGTGAAACGCGTCTACCAGTACGTGAAGTTCGCCCCCGAGACCCCGGCCCCGAAGGATTCCGCCACGTTCAGCGTGAAGCTCACGAACGGCTATTTCCACAAGGATCTCGACCGCCACACGCTCGTGGTGCTCTACGGCGGCGGACTGCGCGCCGACCAGGCCGGCAAACGCATCTGGAGCGCCCACCCGATCCCGCGTCTCGCCCCGGGCGAATCCGTCACGATCCCGTGCGCGTATCCGCCTCAGGCCGCGGCGATGGAAGAGGCTCCGGCGATGCTCCTGCTGGTCTTCGACGAGCCGATCAGAATCGGCACGATCCGCATGCTTACGCAGTTCAATTTCCTCGCCGAACCCGACCCGATCGACGTGCTCGACTCCGGTCGCCTCGACGACTTTCTCGACCTCGCCGTCGCGACGTATTCCGTGGACGGCGCGGCCAACGAGCCCGTACTCCCGGTGAAGAAGAAATCCGCCGGCGAACTCAAACTCCTGGACGTGACCGAGGACGACGTCGAGACCATCACCGTGAAGGGCGACGATTTCCAGGCCGAATTCCGCGACGGCAACCTCGTTTCGCTCGCCTACGACGGACGCGAGATTCTGAAGGCCGGACCCCGCCCCGAAATCTACCGCGCCCCGGTCGACAACGACAAGTGGATCTTCGACAAGGTCGGCAAGAAGCTGAACGCCGAGGTCGTCCTCAAATCCGAAAAGGCCAAAATGTCGTGGGAATCGACCGATGACGGCGTCAGGATCACCACGTCCGCCGAATACATGGCCGCCGGGATGGTCCAGCAGTTCGTTTCCACGACCTGGGACATCGCGAACGACGGCACGATCACGGTCAAGTCGGGCGTCGGATGCGGGAATCAGGCTTTCTTCGATCTTTACCGTAACGGCTTCTCCTGGGTGTTGGACGGCGGTTACAACCGCGTCTCCTATCTTGGCTGCGGCCCGTACGAGAACTACCGCGACCGCCGCCACGCCGCATGGTTCGACCGTTTCGACACCACCGTGCAGGGCATGATCGAGCCTTACGTGAAGTCGCAGAGCTACGGCAACCGCATCGGCACGAAGAACGTGATCCTGTACGGCGACGACAAGAAGCTCCCCGCCGTGTCGTTCACACTGCTCAAAAATGAGAAATTCGATGGCGATGAACTGCCCGGCATGGAATTCTCCGTTTCCCCCTGGACCGAGGGCGAGATCGCCGCGTCCGTCACGCGCGACCGTCTGCCGGAACCCGGCGAGAAGACCGTGCTGCATCTGGATTCGGTCGTGTCCGGGCTCGGCGGGGCCAGCTGCGGCCCGGAACCCCTGCCGGAATACAAAGTCCACAATCCGCACTTCACGCTTCAGTACGTGATCGCGCCGTACCGCGCCAAGCGCGTCCTGAAGTGAGGAAATAACAGGGGAACAGGGCAGGGGAGGTCTGCCCGGATCAAATGGATCGGGTCAGCTCGCGGAAGCCCTGAGGTCGAAGAACCGGACCGGTTTCCGCGAGGTCCCGAAGATCTTCTTCCGCGCCTCGTCCTGCGGGACGAGTGCCACTGGCACGTGGATGCGGATGCGGTTGTAGAGCTGTTCCGCGATGAACTGCGCCGTGCAGTCGGGATTTCGGACGGACGCGACCACGCGGATTTCGTCGCTGAGCGCGCAACCCGATACCTCGAGGTAGGACTCCGACACGTCCTCCAGCGCGTCCAGCACCGTGAAGAACGAGTTCGGGAAGAGCGTCGTCCCGCGTATTTTCAGCATCTGCGCCTTGCGCCCCAGGATCGGGCCCAGGCGCGGCGTGTTGCGTCCGCAGGAACACCCGGTCTCCGGGATCAGGAACGACACGTCGCCGGTGCGGAACCGCAGCAGCGGCATGGCGGTCACCTGGAGCGGGGTCACGACGACTTCGCCCACGGAGCCCGGCGGAAGCACGTTTCCGTCCTCGTCCACGATCTCGACGATGCCGAGTTCGGCCGGGGCGTGGCCGCCCGCGCGGGCGGAGCACTCCGTGAAGCTGGTCACGATCTCCGAGGACGCGTAGGTGGAATGTGCTGTGCCGGGGAAGAACTGTTCGAGTTTCCGCCCCAGCGGCGTGAGCGCGAGATCGCGGTTGCGGAGCGGTTCGCCGATGCACACCAGAGTCCGCAGCGACGAGGCGTCGTAGCCGACCTGCGCGAGGTGTTCGCCGAGCTTGGCGAGGAACGACGGCACGCCCACGATTGCGTCCGGGCGAGACTGCCGCATGATCTCGGCGTGGCTCTCGATGGTGTTCAGTCCGTTGCGGATGGCCGCGCCGCCCATCTGGACGACGCCGGAGCAGTACGCCAGCCCGGCCAGGAAACACCGGTCGATGGTGCAGGTCAGGAGCACGCGGTCGCCGGGCTTCATCCCGGCCGCGAGGAATCCTTTCGCGTCGTTGAATCCGAGGCGTTTGAGGTCGTGTCCGGAACAGCAGATGCGGCAGGGCGTGCCGGTGGTGCCGCTGGTGAAACTGATGTCGGCGACTTCGCCGGGCGGAACCGCCAGGAATTCGTCGTTGAACTCTGTGAGCTCATTTTTCCCGGTCAGGGGGAGCTCCGCGAGCGATTCGGGCGTGACGGGACGGTCGGGTACGTCCGCCAGGATCCGCCGGTAGTACGGCGAATGGGCGCGGCAGTATGCGACATGTTCGTTCAGCAGCCGGGTCTGTTCCTCCCGAATCGCGGCCGGATCCTCAAAATCCAGCCGGCCAAACACGTCAAAGCTCATAAATCCGACACAGGTTTCCGCAAGCGGTTCGACGGGGGAAACAGATGCTTGCGGGTCTGTCTCCGCTCTTCAGGGACGACGGGCGTGCAGGGGCGCGCCCGCCTTGAAAACGGTTTACTATACACCGGGGCGCGTCCGTTTGCAAGCGCGGAACTTTTTTTTGCCGAAAAAAACGGGGTCGCGTCACCAGACGCACAGGCGGTTGCGGCCGGGTTTCAGCCCGGCGAACGGTCCGGCGAGGTTGCGGTCGTCCGTGCGGAGTTCGCCGAGGTAGTCGCGGTCGACCGTGATGTCCGAGCCGTCGGGGTTCTCGAAGAACGCCTCCGTGATCCTCGTTTCGCCCAGCGACGCGGTGGTCACGATCTGCGTCTTCTGCGCGAGGATGGCGTCGTCGGCGTCCAGTTCGAGCCAGACGAATCCGCGTCTCGCCTTGACGAATTCCGCGGCGGGCAGGCTTGCGTCGGCGGCGGGCGCCTTCGCTTCGATGCGGACGTCCCAGGAGCCGTCTTTCACGCTGAAATCCCGCTCGCGGTCGTAGTGCTTCGCTCCGTTGCCGTAGACGTTCCGCGCGATATAGACCGGCTGCGGCACCTGGATGTAGAGATTCTCGTCGCCGGGGACGCCGTTCTGCGGAAACGCTTTCCTGATTTCGCGGATGTATTCCTCGTAGGTGTCGGGGTGGCCGTCGTACGCCTCCGTGCCGCAGAACACGCAGTCGGTCTGCCCGTGCCGGTCGGCCCCGCCCGCGAAGATGTTCTGATAGTAGCGGTCGTCGCCGCCGTAGACGAACGAGGTGCCCATGAGCGCGGTCGTGTGGGCAAAGTGGTACGGCGTGGTGCGGTTCAGGACCTGCCGGTGCATCATGTTTCCGAGCACCAGATTGTGAACGTACGCGCCGCCCTGGGACATGTTTTCGAAACTGTAGGCGGATGCGAAGACGTTGTTGTCCACGAGATACGGCCCGTGCGACACCTCGACCATGAGGTCGCGGACGTTGTTGAAATAAAGATTGCGGCTGATCCGCGTGCCCTGGGTCTGCCAGTCCAGCCAGGTGCCGAGCGAGCAGTCGTGGATGCAGTTGCCGACGATGCGGACGTCGAGGGGGGCGTGCAGCTTGATGCCGCCGATCTCCCAGCCGAAGAACTCGTGCTTGGTCGCGATGTTGTAGATCTCGTTGCCTGCGATCTCGCTGAAGACGCAGCCCATGTGCCCCACGATGCCGTTCTGTCCGCAGTCGTGGATCACGTTGTTGCGGACGATGTGCGACCCGACGGTGTCCTTGCTCCAGCCCAGCTGCAGCGCCTTCACGACCGATTCGAACTGGCCGGTGTAGCCCGGTTTGCGCCGGGTCTTCGTGAAGAGGTTGTCGCCGGTCTTTTCGTCTTTTCCGAGGCTTACGGCGGCGCATTTCGCGTCGTGGATGTGGTTGTTCTCGATGATCCAGCCTTTGCTCCAGTGGGGTCCGATCAGGCCGGGCTGGTCCCCGGTCGGGGGTGCGAACGGCGTCGCAGCGTGCGCCATTTCGAAGCCCGAGACCGTGATGTAGTCCTTCCCGCTCTGTTTCGGGTAGAACACGCATTTGCGGACGTTGATCTCGACGAGCTCGGCGTTCGGGTCTGCGCCGTGGAAATTCGCCCAGATGACGGTGTTTTGTTCATTGACCTCGGCGTACCACTGGTAGATCGTGTCGTCCGGGTTCAGGATGGGCTCCCGGTAGGTCTTCCACGGGTAATTGTGCCCGGTCAGGCGTTTTTCGGCTTTCCGGACCTCCTCCACGGAGCCCGCTTCGAAAAACGATTTGCCGTTCAGGTAGACCTCCCCGAGGTGAAGCGTCGGGTACATCGGCGACACCATCCAGTCGCCGTACAGCCACGTGTCGAACGGATTGAAGTCGCCGAACAGCGCGTTCGGGACCTCGACCCTCCAGACCGTGCCGTCCCCCTCGCGGACCCAGCCGGTGATCCGCTCGGACCCCTTGATGACGACGCGCTCGCCGTCAGCGGCCCGGTAGGTGATGCGCATCCGGTCGCCGGTCCCGCCCGTCTTCGGGTCGACCCACTCGCGGTATTCTCCGGCGTGGACGATCACGATGTCGCCCGGCATCGCCACATCCGCGGCGCGCTGGATCGTTGCGAACGGCTGTGCCGCCGTTCCGGGGTTGCGGTTCGAGCCTGACGGACTCACATGATATTCGGTACCCGTCGTCTGGTTCATGGTGCGGTTCTCCTTCGGGGTTGCGGGGTCGTTTTTGGGGAGTCTTTGTCCGGTTACTATAGCAGACATCCCCCCGGATGTCAAACCGGAAACCGCTCTTTCCGGGAAAAAGGCGCGGGCGGACAACTGCCGGGGCAGGGGATATGCGCCGGGGGGTCAGGTCTTGCTCCAGAGGCGGAGGTCGAGGTCCATCGCGTCGAACACGCTCAGGATCTCCTTCAGTTCCGCCTGCGTCTGGCGCACCGCTTCCTCGCCGAGGTCACCGTGCGAGGGCATTTCGAAGAGATTGCGCCCGGAGGGCATCGGGATCGCGATGAAGACGTTCGACTCCAGGAACGCGAACGCGAGCCTCGACGCGCCTGTCCTGTAGCGGTCGTACAGGGACATCATCGTCTGCATCAGCTTCGGCGTCAGGATGTACCGCGCCTCGACGTCGTCCTCGGTGTAGACCACGAATTTCTTCTCGAACGCCGGGTCCTCCATGCGCGTCATGTGGCCGCGGCCGGGCAGGTTGAGTTTCTGCAGGAAATTGCCGAAGACCTGGCCGAACGCCGCTTCTGCGGTATCCGGGAGCACCCAGTGCCGGTATTTGAAATCCTTGTGGAAATCCGCGATCAGGAAGACTCCGTCGAAAAACGTGTGGCGGTTCGTGTTCTTTCCGTTGTTGTGCACCTCCTGCACCTTCAGCTCGCTGAAGCGGATCGGGACGCCCTTGTACGTGCCCCGCACGAGGTCTTCGCCATGGTAGCTGTCCGCGCGATACGAGAAGATCTTCGCCCGCTTGAAATCCGCCTTCGGGATGTACCCCGCAGGGTCGTAGGTCAAACCGGGGTCGATATCCCGGAGCAGCGCCGGGACCACGAGCTTGCTGTACTGGATCTTCACCCCGCGCATCATGAGGGTGTACGGGATTGCGGCCACGAAGACGGCCGTGAAGAGGAAGCCGACAAGCATCCCGCCCGCTTCGGCTCCGGAACCCGCTTCGGACGCCATGAAGCCCAGGCCCAGCAGCAGGAAGAGGACGAGGCACACCGCGGTTACGATCAGAGCGGTCTTCCGCGTCCTGTCGCGGCGCAGGCGCAGTTCGGCCAGGGCCTCCATCAGCTCCGGGGAAAAGGAGCTCGCCGGTCTGCAGCCGGTCCGGTCGGGTTCGCGGGAATACATTTCGGGCGTGGAGGATTACTTGGGGATCACTTGTTGAAGAGGTCGCCGACGTTCGGGTTGGAGCGTTCTTCCGGCGCGGCCTCGTACAACGGCGATTCGGTGTGGCCGAACATGCCCGCGAGGAGGTTGTTCGGGAAGATGCGGATGGCGAGGTTGTACTCCGTGACGGCTGCGTTGTATGCGCGGCGCGACGCGGAAATCTGCTCCTCGATCTCGTTCAGCGACCGCTGGAGCTGTTCCACGTTCGAGGACGCCTTCAGCGCGGGATACGCCTCGACCTGCGCCATCAGGTTCTTCAGCGCGCCGGACATTTCCTTGTCGAGGCTGAGTCGTTCCGCCGGGTCGGTCGCGGCGACCGCGCGGGTGCGCAGTCCGGTCAGCTTCTCCAGCGTGCCGGATTCGTGCTGCATGTACGCCTTCACGCTCGAAACGAGGTTCGGGACCAGGTCGCAGCGCTTCTTCAGCTGCACGTCGATCCCGGCGAACGCGTTCTGCACGTTGGCGCGTTTGGCCGCGAGGCTGTTGTACACGGCGATCACGAAAATGAGGATGGCGACGGGGATGATGAGGAAAAGGAACGGCATGGCGGGGGACCTTTCTGCTGCGGGCGGTTTGCTGGACGAAACGAAGTTTCATCAATATAGCACTGATTGACGGCAAATCAAGACACGCTCAGTCTTTTTACGGAAAATGAGCAGGCTCAGCGCCCGGCGACGCGGGGAAACGCCTCTCCGATCCAGGCGTCGAGGAACGCCATCTGTTCGGGCGTGTGGAACCAGTGTTCGCCGCCGGGCATGACCGTGAGCGGCGCGCCGATCCGTGCCGCGAACCGGGCCATCGTCTCAAACGGCGTCAGGAAGTCGCGTTCGCCGTACAGGATGCGGGTCGGGACGGTCCACCGGAGCGGATGACTGCGGACATCGCACAGCCAGTCCCAGGACAGCGTTTCGCCGGAGTCCGTCCTGATCTCCCGGCGCGTGCGGAGTTCCGCCTCCGACACGTTCGCGCGCGCCATCATGCCCGTGATCAGCGCCTCCATATCCACGACGGGGGAAATGAAGAGCGCGCGGTCGACCTGTTTCGCGGACAGCGCGGTCATGGAGAAGAACGCACCGATGCTGTTCGCGATCAGGACCGTGGAATCGTGCTCCGCCCGGAACCGGTCGAAAAAGCGCAGAAACTCCTCCCTCGCCTCCCGCGGCGTTCGCGCCCGGTAATCGAACCCGACGACTTCGCGGCCCTCGAATAACGGACGGTAGTGCTCCGCCTCGTTTGCGGAGCCGCCCTGTCCGTGCACATAGACGACCGGCTGTTTCATGGATGCACCTCGATGTCCGTTTGTTTCCCTGCGATCTCTTCAGTCGTCCATCCGGTCGGGGTCCAGGGATTTGCCCTCCTGATTGACCCTCACGCACACGGGATCGGGTTCGTCGATCCGGCCGGTCCACAGGTATTTCGCCGTCTCGGATTTCACGACGCGGCAGAGCCACAGCAGGCAGATCACGTTCGGGATCACCATCAGGCCGTTCGCGATGTCGGAGATATTCCACACGATCGGCAGCGAAACGACCGCCCCGAGGAACACGAGCGGGATGTACGCCGCGCGGAAGACCTGGAACATCAAATGTCCCCCGAGGTAATGGATCGCCTGGCGTCCGTAGCAGAACCAGCCGAGGATGGTGGTGTAGGCGAAGACAGACAGGCAGACGGCGAGGATGTACGGCCCGGCATAGGGGATCTGATTGAAGGCGTTGTACGCCAGTTCCGTGGCCTTGAGCTGGGAGAAATCCTGATTCGGATTCAGTTTCAGCGCCGTGGAAACGAGCGAGATCCCGGTCAGGGCGCAGATGCACACGGTGTCCCAGAACGTCCCGGTGGAGGAGATCAGCGCCTGGCGGACGGCGTTGGTGGTCTTGGCGCTGGCGGCGATCAGGGGCGCGGACCCCATGCCGGATTCGTTGGAGAAGAGCCCGCGCGCCACGCCGTAACGGATCGCGGTCAGCATCGCCACGCCCAGGAATCCGCCCCCGACCGCTTTCATGCTGAAGGCTTCGCGCAGGATCAGGCGGATCGCCGGCAGGACGGTGGCGGCGTTGCTCCCGATGATGACGAAGCAGCAGATCACGTACAGGAGGGCCATCGCCGGGACCAGGGCGCCGCAGACTTTCGAGATGAATTTCAGACCGCCGACCACGACCAGCAGGATGAACAGCGCTTCGACCGCGCCCGTCGCCCACATCGGGGCGGAAAACGTCTCCTGGATGGTCTCAGCCACGGCGTTGCTCTGCGTCATGCTCCCGATCCCGCAGCAGGCCAGCAGCGTGAAGACGGAGAAGAGGACCGCCAGCCATTTGCACTTCATGCCGTACTCGATCGCGTACATCGGGCCGCCGCGGATCATGCCGTCGCGGTCGACGATGCGGTATTTCACCGCGAGCACGCCCTCGGAATACTTCGTGGCGATGCCGAAAATGCCGCAGAGCCAGCACCAGAAGACCGCGCCGGGCCCGCCGCATACGATGGCCGTCCCCACGCCGATGATGTTGCCCGTGCCGATCGTGGCGGCCAGCGCGATCGCCAGAGCGCCGAACTGCGAGATGTCCCCCTTCGCGCCAGAGTCGTTTCTCACGCTCAGCCTGATGCCGAGGAAGATGTACCGCTGGATGAATTTCAGGTAAAACGTCAGGAAGACGTGGCATCCGAACAGCAGGATCAGCAGGGGC
>JAFYBD010000197.1 GCA_017540385.1 Lentisphaeria bacterium | reverse complement strand
GGGCGAACAGCACATCAACATCGCCATCAAGAACCTCAAGGCCACCGCCAAGGTCGACGTCCGCCTCGAGCTCCCGAAGATCGCCTACCGCGAGACCATCCAGGGCCGCGGCGAGGCCGCCTACCGTCACAAAAAGCAGTCCGGCGGCCACGGCCAGTTCGCCGAAGTGCACCTCCGCATGGAACCCTTCGAGGGCGGCTATGAATTCGTCAACGCCATCGTCGGCGGCGCCATCCCGAAGAACTTCATCCCCGCGGTCGAAAAGGGCATCCACGAGGCCATGGAGCGCGGCCCGCTCGCAGGCTGCGTGGTCGAAAACATGCGCGTGACCGTGTTCGACGGCAAGTACCACGAAGTCGACTCCTCCGAAATGGCGTTCAAGATCGCCACCCGCCGCGCCTTCAAGGACGCCATGGCGAAGTCCCGCCCGGCCCTGCTCGAGCCCATCATGAACATCAAGGTCATGATCCCCGACGCCTTCACCGGCGACGTCAACGGCGCGCTCAACCATAAGCGCGGCCGCATCCTCGGCATGAGCATGAAGGACGGACTCCAGGTCCTCGAAGCCGAAGTCCCCGAAGCCGAAATCCAGAAATTCGCCACCGAGCTCCGTTCCATGACTCAGGGACAGGGCTCCTACGAAGTCGATTTCGCGCGCTACGAGACCGTTCCGCCGAACGTCATGAACGACATCATCAGCAAGTTCCACGACGATTCCGACGAGGACGAATAAGCATCGTCCCGAAGTTTCAGATTTGAACTTCAGCGCGTCCGGAGCCACCCGCTCCGGGCGCGTTTTTCGTTTCGTCATAACGATAATATCCTGATAAAGTTCCGCCGTCTCTTGACTTTTTCCATAACAGGCAGTATATTTCCTCATATTATTCCGTTTTTCCTCCAAAGGAAGGAATCATTCCTTTCACTTTATCCTGTTACAGTTCACATCTCATAAGGAATCGATCTTATGACACAGTATAACGCAGTCAAAGTTTTTGAGCAAAAACAAGTCCGTTCCACCTGGGACAACGAAACCGAAACATGGTATTATTCCATTGTCGATGTTGTCGGTATCCTGACTGATCAGCCGGACACCAGGCATGCGTCAAATTACTGGCGCAAGCTTAAACAGCGTATGAACGAAGAGGGAAATCAAGTGGTGACAAATTGTCACCAGTTGAAAATGCTTTCTCCAGACGGCAAAATGAGGTTGACCGATGTCGCTGATGCGGAACAGCTTCTGCGGATCATCCAGTCCATTCCGTCACCAAAGGCCGATGAAAAGGAGATTGAATCATGAAAAAGACACTGCTCGCCGCGCTTGCATTTCTCGCCGCATTTTCCGTCGTCTCCGCCGCATCCGCCGCCGACCTCGTGCTCCGGCAGGACTTCCCCGCTCGCGACTGGGAGTCGCAGTATTTCCCGATCGGCAACGGCTCGCTCGGGGCCATGCTGAACGGCGGCGTGGAGGCCGACGAGCTCCAGCTGAATCTGGACTCGCTGTGGAGTGGGCGGCGGCGTGAAGTGGACAAAAAGGACGACGACCCGGACGTGAACTACGCCGACATGGGCAATTACCTGCCGCTCGGCACGATGATCGTGAAGTTCGACGGTTTGCGGCAGTCCGAGGCGAAAAACTACACCCGCACGCTCAATATCTCGGACGCCGTCCACACGGTCCAATTCGAGACCTCCGGCGGCAGACAGACCCGCGAAGCGTTCGCGAGTTACCCGGACAAGGTGATCGTGTACCGCGTGACCTCGGCGACGCCGTTTTCCGGGAGCATGGAGTACCACGACGGACGCGAGGGGCTGAAGCTCTCCGGGACGACGCACGTGGGCTATTGGCTCAAGGAGGGATACTGGGAGGAGATTCCCTGGAATCATTACGCGAAAGATGACAAGCTCGTCGTCCCCGCGCCGATCTACCGCGACGGCGGCATGCTGTTCGCCGGCCTGATCCCGCACGACCTGAAGGATCAGAACGTGCTGGAGCATTACCGCGACCATACGTTCAAAACCGACAGTTGGGGCGGCATGCGCTATCAGGTCCGGGCGAAGCTCCTCGCCGACGGCACGGTCGAGGCCGCCCAGGACCGCCTGACGTTCCGCGGCTGCCGCACCCTCACGATCCTCTTTTCCGCCGAATCCGACTACCTCATGCCGCTCGACTTCGACCACTGGGCGATCGATTACAAGTTCCTGTCCGGGCGCAGCATGTCGTTTCTGGAAAGCATCATGTCGAACGGCGGGTATTCGGTCACGGCCACGCCCAAACTTCAGGCGCCGCAGAAACGCGTCGACGCCGCCGAAAAGCTCGGGTACGACGAGCTCAGGAAACGCCACGTCGCCGACCACAGATCGCTCTTCGATCGCGTGAAGCTCGATCTGGGCGGCGATCCCGCGCTCGAACGGCTCACGCTCGCCGAACGCGTGCGGCGCTGTCGCGAGGGAAAGACCGATCCCGGGCTCGTCGCGCTGATGTTCCAGTACGGCCGCTACCTGCTGATCGCGTCCAGCCGCCCCGGCTCGCTCCCGGCCAATCTGCAGGGCATCTGGAACAACTCCAACACGCCCGCCTGGCACAGCGACTATCACACGAACATCAACCTGCAGATGAACTACTGGGGCGCGGAGCCCGCGAACCTCGCCGAATGTCACGAGCCGCTGTTCGATCTGCTCTTCGCGTCGGTCGAGGGCGCGTATTGGGACACCCGGACCGCGTTCCCCGATATCCCGAACGAAAAACTGAATCACGGCTTCACGTTCCGCACCAGCATGAACATC
>JAFYBD010000022.1 GCA_017540385.1 Lentisphaeria bacterium | reverse complement strand
GCGGCCCATGCGTCGTGCGTGCCCCATTCGAACGTGTCCTTGCTGGCGACGGGGCCGTGCGCCTTCCAGTTCACCATGTCTTTCGAGGAATAGCAGAGCCAGTCGTTCATGACGAGCCACTGGCGCGGCGGAGCTTCGTCGTGCGTGGTGTAGAGGTAGGCGGTGTCGCCGTCCACGAGCGGGGCCGGGTCGGCGGTGAAGACGTCGGTGAGGAGCGGATTCCCGGCGAGGAGCGCCGAGGATGCGAGCGCCATGCCGGCGAAGAGAGCGGTTTTGGTTGTCCGTTTCATATTGGTTCCCTCAAATTGTTTGTTGATCGGTGATCACTTCGCGGGGGAGAGACGGTAGAGTTTCGTAGCGTGGCACGGGAGCTTTTCGCAGGTGAACGTGCCTTCGGCGGCGCCGATTTCCCTGCCTTCCCACAGGTCGCGGACGGCGACCTTGCCTGTGAATCCGAGGTCGGCGAGGTTCACCGAAATGTCGCTCGTTTCGGGCGAGGGCTGCTCGAACGCATTTTCGTTGAGCACGAGGAATTTCAGGCGGTTGCGGGAATCGCTGTTGTCGACGAGCTTGACCTTGGTCTTGAAGGTGTCGCAGCCTTCCGGGCGCTTGTAGACGATGAGCGACAGCGCGTGCGTGCCGATCCCGTCGATCGCCTGTCCGTCGCTGGTGAGGCCGTTGCGGACCGCGCCCCAGCCCGCGTGCGCGGAGGACCACTGCATGTCGACGAGCTTCTTCGTGCCGGCGGGACCGGAGATCTCGGGCTGGATCCAGGCGGAATGGCTGTAGCTTGAGCCGTAGCCGTTGTCGACGACCGCGAGCGCGAGGATCTTCGAGCCGGCGATGTTCACGTTGAGCTCGGCTTCCGGGACGCCCTGCAACCCGACGCCGGGGCTTTCGGCGAGGGCTTTGCGGCGGTCGTACTTGTTGTACTCGGACGTGCCGGTGTTGAAGAACGCGAGATACTTGTCCTGACTGCCGGGGACGTCGGCGGTCCAGACGATCAGGTCGCCGTCCTGCTTGAGCTGGCGGTTGTTCTCGCTGTTCTGGTTGATCTCGATGACTTCCCTGTTCGTGAGGAGCTTCAGCGTCCATTCGTCGAGCTTGGTCATGTCCGCGCCGAGGATGAGCGGGGACCGCGCGATCGACCACAGCGTGAAGCAGAGGCGCATTTCATCGTGCGTGAAGTTGGTCGGACGCGTGAACTCGATGATGCCGAACGGGAGCATGTCGGCGTCCGGCCAGGAGCCTTTGATGCGGTAGGGTTCCCAGCGGTGCAGACGGCCGAACATGCCGTAAAGCGGGGACCAACGGTCCCAGAAGTCGTCGGAAACGCGCCACATATTGGCGTGCTTGTCGGCGTGCGCGCCGTTCTGGATCGGGGTGTCGCCGGGGGAGAGGCTGAGGATGATCGGACGGCCGCACTTGTCGATGGCCTTGCGGATGGCTTCGATCTCGGCGGTGGCATACGGACGGGAGAGGTCGTCGATCTTGATGAAGTCGAGGCCCCACTCGGCGAACTGTTCGAACAGGGAGTCGTAATATTCCTGCGCGCCGGGTTTGCTCATATCGACGCCGTACATGTCCTGGTTCCACGGGCACGTGCTCCGCATGTTCACGATGTCCTGCGCGCGGTAGTTCGTGCCTTTGACCTTCGTGTTTTCACGCACAGCCTGACGCGGGATGCCGCGCATCAGGTGCACGCCGATCTTCAGACCGCGTTCGTGCATGTAGTCGGCGAGCGGCTTCAGGCCCTTGCCGCCGACCGAGGACGGGAACCGCTGCGGACCGGGGATGAACCTGCCGTATTCGTCCATGGAGAACTGGTGGCGGGCGTCGCTCTGGAATCCCTTCTGGTTGTCGTTGTACCACTGGTGGTCGATCACGAAGACATCCCAGCCGAACGGCTTCAGATGTTTGATCATGGCTTCGGCCTGTTCCTACGCCTGTGCTTCGGTCAGGCTGAGGCCGAAGCAGTCGAAGCTGTTCCAGCCCATCGGCGGGGTCGGCGCCCAGTCGTGGAAATCGGCCGCGGCGAGCGCCGTCGCCGCAAACATGAAACATGCAAGGGACAGAGCTTTCATTGACGGTTTCATGGAAACCTCCGTTTGTGAAATGATTGTGAAATGGTGTTGAAGGCGTTTATGCTTTATTCGCGAAGAAAACGAGGTCGTTTTCCGTCTATCGCCATAATATCGCGTGACCGGGAACCAAAATCAAGGGGAAAAACTGAGAAAAAAAAAGGCTTGTGGCTCGCCTCGCGCTCAAAACCGTTCCGGGGACTGATGCAAGTCTGCGTTATTTACCGTACTTTCCCGCATGTTACGGCTTCCGGATCAAGGCATCCTGCGAAAAATGGCGTTTTTCCTTGTTCTCCGCTTGACTTTTTGCCCGGGATAAGGTATTATTCTTTCGTGCAAAGCGGAAAATGGTTTTTCGAGGTGAAATGAACATGCTGATCCTGCGACAGGGGACACGCGCCGAACTGCTGGTGCGGAAATCGCGTTTCCTCGCCGAAGCGACTCCGGTAGACTCGGCGGAAGCGGCGCGGACGCTCTGCCGCGAACGCAAACGCATCTACACCGGATGCAACCACGTCGTCTTCGCCTTCATCTGCGGGCCGCAGGGCGGCGTGATGGGATGCTCGGACGACGGAGAACCCTCCGGCACGGCGGGACGCCCGGTGCTTGAGGTGCTGAAAGGCAGCGGGATCACCAATGTGCTGCTCACGGTGACGCGCTGGTTCGGCGGCATCAAGCTCGGCACGGGCGGACTGGTCCGGGCATACACCGAGAGCGCCCAGCTTGTGCTCGCCGACGCGCCGACTGTCGAACTGGTCCCGCTCACCCGTTTCACGCTCGTGCTGTCCTATCTTCACTACGAAACCGTCCGCCGCAGGTTCGCGGAATTCGAGGCGGAGATCGCGGGCGAGGAATTCGCCGCGGGCGTGACGCTTTCCGGCGTGCTCCCGAGCGCGAACTTCGCCGCATTTTCCGAGGCGGTCCGCGACCTGACCGGCGGCGCAGCGATCCCCCAACAACGAGAGAATTAACCTGAATTACGTTCAACGATGAAAAAAACGATGTTCGGAAAACAAATCAAAAGCCTCCTGAGCGGGCTGTGCCTGCTCGTCATCCTCGCCCTTGCCTCGTGCGTCTCGTCGCCGGATCCGCTTTCGGCGGTCCGGTCCCGCGGGATCCTGCTGGTCGG
>JAFYBD010000021.1 GCA_017540385.1 Lentisphaeria bacterium | reverse complement strand
GTCGTAGGAATGAGGTCGTTTTCATTCGTCGTCCGTCCCTTCTCCCTCTTCGCGCATCCAGCGGTCCGCCGCCGCGATGGCGTCCTCGTAGGAAAAACCGCGTCCCACGAGACAGCGCACGGCCTTCGCCTTGCGTTTGCGCGGATCGGGTTCGCGACGGAACTGCGCGGCCTTGTGATGCAGTACGGCGACCGCGCCGTCCGCGTCCTCGGACCGGCCGGATTCGCCGGGTTCCGCAGCCGTGTTTTCCTCTTCGTCGTTCCCGTTCAGGACCTGTTCGATGATCTCGGCCGGGATTCCGCGTTTGCGGAGCGCCATGCGGATGCGGGCGGGGCCGTAGCCTCGGGACTTGTAGGACCGTGCCACGTCTTCGGCGAGGAAATCGTCGTGAAGCGCACCCATGCGTTTGACCGCGAGCACGGCATCCTCGATCTCACCGGGGGAATAGAGCTTTTTCGCGGCGAGTTTCGAGCGGAGTTCGTGCGTGGAAACAAGGCGTCTCGCGAGGATTTCCACGGCGGCGACGAGCGCGGTTTTCTTTTCCTTTTCGGGTGGCATGGCGGGGGGAACCGGTTCCTTTCGTGGCAAGTCAGGAAGAAAGATACACCGGAAACCCGGAAAAATCAATCGTTCCCGCCGATAATTTCCGCAAAAAGCGCACCGATGGGGAGGAACCGCCGGAACTTCACGCGAAGCAGCTTGCGGGAGATGTCCGTGTCGCTGCTGACGATGGTGCGGACGTAGTTGCCGGACCAGCCGTCCCAGAGCTCCTTCTTGTTGCAGTTGGACTCGATCAGGACCGCGCCGGTGGCGCCGATGAGGCTCTTCGCGAACTTCGTCGCGCACTCTTCCTTCAGCGCCTTGAGCTGTTCGATGCGGTCGGCGACCACGGTCTTCTGCACCTTGTCCGGCATGTCCGCGGCCGGGGTGCCCCTGCGGGGCGAATACGGGAAGACGTGGATGTTCGCGAAGTCCATCTTCCGCAGGAATTCGAGCGACGTCGCGAAATCGGCGTCCGTTTCGCCGGGAAACCCGACGATGATGTCCGTGCCGAGGTGGAGGTTCGGGACGGCCTCGCGGGCATACGCCGCGTATTCGGCGAACCTCGCGGTGTCGCAGTGGCGGTTCATTGCCTTCAGGATCCTGTCGCAGCCGCTCTGAAGGGGCAGATGCAGGAATTCGCAGACTTTCCCGGCGTTGCGCTTCATGGCGTCGACGATCGGGAACAACTCGTCGCACGGCTCGGTCGAGCTCAGGCGGATGCGGAAGTCGCCGGGGATTTCGCACAGCTTGTCGATGAGCTCCGGCATGCCGACCTTGCCCGCCTTGTAGTGGCACGTGTTCACGCCGGTCAGCACAATCTCCTGGAAGCCGTCGTCCACGGCCTTTTTGAACTCGGCGACGATCTCCTTCAGGTCGCGGGAACGTTCCGGGCCGCGGGCGGCCGGCACGATGCAGTAGGAACAGCTGTTGTTGCAGCCCTCCTGCACCTTGATGAATGCGCGGGAACGGAACGGGAACATGCCCTGCGCCTGTTCGGCGAAGATGCCCTTCGCGAGCTTCGGGGCTGCGGGGACGGCGCGTTTTTCGAGCAGCGCCAGGTATTCGGGCAGAATCGTCTCGATGTTCTTCTTCTGCTCGTTGGTCAGCACCAGGTCGATGTCCTGGTTCCGTTCCAGCTCGTCGCGGCTCACGTCGGCGGCGCAGCCGGTGAAGACGATGAACGACTGCGGATTTTCGGCGCGGATGGAGCGCAGCGCCTGCTTGCTTTTCTTGTAGGCGGTCTCCGTGACCGTGCAGGAATTGATGAAGATGAGGTTCGGACTGCTGGAGGCGTCCGGCGGGACGATCCGGAATCCGAGGCGGATCAGCCTGTCGTTCAGAAGTGCGCTGTCGGCCTGGTTGAGGCGGCAGCCCAGGGTCATTACCGCTGCGGTGATCGGTTTCATGTTCTGTCGGGATGTGGGGGTTGCGGAAATAAATCGGCCCTGCCGGAGCGGAAACTCCGGCGGATCAGGCGCATGAGCGGGACGGGTCAGGAGCGGATCTGGCCCGTGCCGTAGATCTTGTACTTGTAGGAGGTGAGTTCGGGGAGTCCCATCGGGCCGCGCGCATGGAATTTGTCCGTGCTGATGCCCATTTCGGCGCCCATGCCGAATTCGCCGCCGTCGGTGAAGCGCGTGGAGGCGTTCCAGTACACGGCCGCGGAGTCGACGTTGTCCAGGAAGAACTGCGCGTTCGCCTCGTCGGTCGTGAGGATGCTGTCGCTGTGGCCGGAACCGTAGCGGTTGATGTGGTCGACGGCTTCCTTCACGCCGGGCACGATGCCGACCGTGACGTCGAGCGATCCGTATTCCTTCGGCCAGTCATCCTCGGTGGCGGGGACGACCGCGACGGGCGCGGCGAGCTTCGCGAACGCCTCGTCGCCGTGCATGGTCACGCCGAGCTGCGCGAGCCTCGCGGCGAGCTTCGGGGCGAACTCCGGCGCGATCGAGGCATCGATCAGGATGGTTTCCAGCGCATTGCACACGCTCGGACGCTGGCACTTCGCGTTTTCGATGACGACGAGCGCCTGGTCCTGGTCGCAGACATGGTCGACGAAGATGTGGCACACGCCCTTGTAATGCTTGATGACCGGCATCGTGGCCTGTTCCACCACGGCGCGGATCAGGCGTTCGCCGCCGCGCGGGATGACCATGTTGATGCAGTCGTCCATTTTCAGCATGGCGGAGACTGCCTCGTGTCCCTTGAACGGCACGAGCTGGACCGCGCCTTCGGGCATTCCGGCCGCGATCCCGGCGTCGGAGATGCACTTTGCGAGCGCGGAATTGGAGCGC
>JAFYBD010000196.1 GCA_017540385.1 Lentisphaeria bacterium | reverse complement strand
GCGGCTTTTCGCGTCTGGACAAAGTCCAACTGGTAAGATTTTCGGTGGTTACCTTCAGGTAGCCACGCTCAAATCTTTCTGCATTGTCCTTTTTGCCCATACGCTGAAAATCCATCCGATCGAATTTTTAGAGATACCCTTATATTTTTGATACTATAACGCCCGAAAGCCGGGATTGCAAGGGCGCTGCCGTCTTTTTCGCATTTTTCGCGATTCGGAAGACGACCGGAGCGGTCCTGTTTCCGGCGATGTTTTCGTCGCACGAGCTTGTATTTTCGCCCGCATGAGTGTATAGTAAAAGTTACGGGTTTTCAGCAAACCCCTTTCGATTGAACCCACGGAGGTTATCCATGAATCTTGAAGAACGAAAGCTCATCCTGAGCGCCCTCGCGAAAGATGCCAAAACCACTGCCGCGGATCTCGCGGAACAACTCGGCGCGACCGAACAGGAAGTCGCCGCGGAGATCGCGGAGCTCGAGAACCGCAACATCATCCGCGGTTATCACGCCATCATCAACGAGGACAACCTCCACGACAAGCCCGTCAAGGCGATCATCCAGGTCCGGGTGAGACCCGAACGCGAGGGCGGATTCGACCGCATCGCGCGCCGCCTGAGCAAGTTCCCGCAGGTCACCGCGCTGTACCTCATGTCCGGCGGCTACGACCTGATGCTGGAGGTCCGCGGCGCAGACCTGAACGAGGTCGCCGACTTCGTTTCGAGCAAGCTCGCAACCATCGACGGCGTGCTCTCCACCGGCACACATTTCCTGCTGAAAAAATACAAAGAGTCCGGGACCCTGCTCCTGGAGGAGGAACACGATGAGCGACTCAAAATCGTGCCGTGATTTCGTAGCGCCGCACATCGCCGTCCTGCCGAAGAGCGGCATCCGATTCTTCTTCGACCTCGTGAACACGATGACCGACGTGATCTCGCTCGGCATCGGCGAACCGGACTTCGTTTCCCCGTGGTCGGTCTGCGAGGCCGCCATGTACTCGCTCGAACGCGGCCGCACGAGCTACACGTCCAACCTCGGCCTGCTCGCCCTGCGCCAGGCCATCTGCGGCTACCTCGAACAGGAATTCGGCGTGCGCTACAACCCGCAGAACGAATGTCTGGTCACGGTCGGCGTGAGCGAAGCCTTCGACCTCGCGATCCGCGCCATCACGTCGCCCGGCGACGAGATCATCTACCACGAGCCCTGCTACGTCTCCTACGGCACCGAGATCAAAATGGCGCACGGCGTGGCGGTCCCCGTCAATACCCTCGAAAAGAACCTCTTCGCGCTCGACCCGGCCGACCTCGAAAAAGCCGTCACGCCCAGGACCCGCGCGATCATCCTGAACTTCCCCTGCAATCCGACCGGGGCCGTCCTGACGCCCGAACAGATGCGCGACATCGCGAAGATCGCCGTGAAGTACGACCTGGCCGTAATCGCCGACCACATCTACTCCGAACTCCACTACGACGACCAGCCCATGCGCACCGTGGCCGCCCTGCCCGGGATGCGCGAACGCACCATCTTCCTCCACGGATTCTCGAAGGCGTTCGCCATGACCGGATTCCGCATCGGCTACGCCTGCGGCCCGAACCGCATCGTGGACGCGATGATGAAGATCCACCAGTACGCCATGCTCTGCGCCCCCACGACCGCACAGTACGCCGCAGTGGACGCGCTGAAATACGCCCGCCCGGACATGCAGCGCATGGTCGCGGAGTACAAGGCGCGCAGAAACGTGATCGTGTCCCGCCTCAACGCCATGGGCCTTTCCTGCTTCAACCCCGACGGAGCGTTCTACGTCTTCCCGAACATCACCTCGACCGGCCTCAGTTCGCAGGACTTCGCCGTCCAGCTGCTCCAGGCCAAACGCGTCGCGGTCGTCCCCGGAAGCGCGTTCGGTGCCTGCGGCGAGGGCTATGTGCGGTGTTCCTACGCGACCTCGCTGGAGGAAATCCGCACGGCCATGGACCGCATGGAGGAATTCGTGAACGAACTCAAGGCGAAGAAGGCCTGAGCGCATCGTCCGAGCCGGGGATAACGCCCCTCAAGCACCCACGAGCGAACGCCCGGCGCGTTTCCCGCCGTCGGTCGGTTCGCCGTTCACGTACACGCGCACGATCCCCTCGGCGGGAGTGTGCGGATGCGCAAAATCAGCTTTGCAGCCGAGCTTCGCGGGGTCGAAGACCGTCAAATCGGCGAAATACCCGGGCCGGATCAGGCCGCGGCGTTTCAGGCCGAAAAGCGAGGCTGGGAACGATGTCACGCGCCGGACGGCTTCCGGCAGGCCGCACAGTTCCGTCGTCATTTTCAGGAAGATCGGGAACGATCCGAACGCGCGCGGGTGCCCGCGCCCGAGCGACTCGTCCGGAGGCCGGGCGTTCTCGTCCGTCCCGCAGCACACCCACGGTTCCGCCAGGATCCGCCGCAGATTGTCCGGCGACATCCCCCCGAACGCTGCCATGGCGCGCGCGCCGTCGTCCCGCAGGACCGCGATGGCGAATTCCGCCGCGGAGGCCATCCCGGCGCGGCCGGCCGCATCCTCGAGCGTGAGTCCGCAGTACGGCTTGTATTCATCTTTCGAAACCGCCGTCAGCACGGCTCGTTTCACGCGGACGACGTCCGCCAGTTCGCCGATCAGCCGGGCACATTCGCCGGGGTCGGCGGCCAGCGCGGTCTGTATCTCGCGGTCGCGCATGGAATCGTACCGGGGCGGCAGGATCACGCTCAGGCTGGTCTGCGAATAGGTGTACGGATAACGGTCCGCCGTGATCGTGAGGCCGTTTTTTCTGCCGTGCCCGAGCTTCGCGAACGCATCGTCGAGCTTGGACCAGTTCGCCTCGCCCGCTGTTTTGAAATGGCTCACGTGGAGCCGGCCGTTCCCGGCCGATGCGAACGCCATCGCCTCGTCGAGCGATTCCAGCAGGC
>JAFYBD010000195.1 GCA_017540385.1 Lentisphaeria bacterium | reverse complement strand
CGACGACGTCCCGGTCCAAGGGGCCGCCCCGCTCAACGCCGGCTCCGTCATCACCATCGGCACCCAGCTGCTCCGCTGCATGGATGGGGCAGCCGCGTCCCGGAGCGTCCCTCCGCCTCCGTCCCAACCCCAGATGGCGACCCAGGCGCAGCCGTTCTTCTTCCGTCCGCAGGCCACCACGCAGACCTCCATTCCGACCCCGGCACCCGCTCCCGCAGCCGCGCCCCGGCAGCAGGCCCCGGCGCCCGCGACGCCCCCCGAGGGCGGCACGTTCTTCGGCCGGAAACAGAGCCGCAAGGAGCCCTCCGACCGCTCGAAGAAGTTCCTGAGCAACGTGATTTTCGCGCTCATCGTCTTCATCGCCGCCTGCCTCGGCATCGCCCTCTTCCTGTGGCTGAACGGCGATCATAATCAGGGCGGTGGGGGGCAGGCCCCCGTGAAGAGGAAGGTCAGCAATCCCTTCGTCCTCTACTACGAAAAAGAATCCGTTTCCGGCACCGCCGTGTTCCGCTTCACGCTCCAGGTCGAGAACGGCCAGATGGAAGTCACGCTGGACGAGCCGCAGAACAAGCGCCGTTACTACGAGCTCTTCCAGGAGCCGCTCCCCGACACGCTCATCGCGAAGCTCGTGCAGCAGTTCCAGGATTCCGGCTTCATGGAGCTCCAGCAGGAGAAGATCGCCGGGACTTCGCAGGACAATCGTCAGCACCGCCGCATCATGGTCGGATTCGAGAACAAGTTCTGCGACGTGAAGGTCTCGAACGACGTATCCGAGACGTTCAACCGTGCCGAGAGCATCATCTACGAGACGCTGCTCGAGGAGTACGACCTCGGCGTGATCTCGCAGAACGTCGACCAGATCCTCGAGGACGCCCGCAGATTCCTCTTCGTGGCCGAGGAGGCGTACCGCAACATCGACACCACGCCGTCCAATCTCCCGAAGGCGATCGCGAACTACGAGCTCGCGCTGCGCCGGTACAAGCTCTTCGACGACCCGAAGCCCCCTGAGTTCAAGACCGCGCGCGACGGTCTCGCCCGGGCCGAGGCCAAACTCGAGGAGATCCGCGTGGAGGGGAACAAGACCGTGAAGCTTTACTACGAGCTCCGCGAGTACGAAAAAGCCATCGCGGAGTGCAACCGCCTGCTCGAAATCTTCCCGCCTGACAGCAAGACGCATCAGGCCATCCGGGAATCCAAGCTCCGTATCGAACAAAAACTGTCCATGAGGAACAAATGAACATGACCAAGCGTACCATCTTTTCGTCCGTCTGCACGCTCTTCGCTCTCTCGGCCGCTCTCGTGTTCCTGCCCTCCTGCGGCAAGAAGCCCTCCGCGCCCGACACCAGCGACTACGGCAGCATGAATATCACATCCGAACCTGCCGGCGCGAAAGTCTCCATCCTCGGCAAGGACGTCGGCGTCACGCCGTACATCACCAAACCGGTCCCGTCCGCCATGTACATCGTGAAGTTCTCGCAGGACGGCTACGAGCCCGCGTGGCTCCCGGTCAACGTCATGCCCGGCCGTCAGGTCGACGTGCACGCCCAGCTCGTACCCGAAAACGCCGTGGTCGTGATCGATTCCGACCCCTCCGGCGCGCATGTCCAGATGGACGGCAAGGACGTCGGCGACGCCCCGGTGGTCCTGACCGATCTTCCGCTCGGGTCCTACACGGCCTCCGTCCAGATGCAGGGCTACACGCGCAAGGACATCTCGTGGAAAGTCCAGAACGCCCGCCCGATCATGATCAAGGTGCCGCTCCTGAACAACATCGGCACGCTGGCGGTCTTCACCGAACCCGATTCCGCCGACGTCGAGATCGACGGCAAGGCCTACGGCACCACGCCGTTCCGCGAAACGCTCGAGCAGGGCCAGCACAAGATCCGGCTCGTGAAGGAGGGGTACAAGCCCTACGAGAAGATCGTGACCGTCCGGCGCGACGAATCCACCGACGTGAACGTCTCCCTCGAAATGCTCCCCGGCTCCCTCGCGCTCGACAGCCAGCCGTCCGGCGCCGCCCTCTTCATCAACGGCGTCGACTACGGCACCACGCCGTACAAACGCGACTCCATCGACGCAGGTTCCTACCGCGTCCGGATCACCCACGACGGCTACGACCCGTTCGAGGACACCGTGACCGTCCATCCCGGCGAGCCCACCGAGTACACGTTCAGTCTCCTGCCGAACACCGGAAACATCGTGCTCTCCGTGAATCCCCCGGGCGTCAACGTCTACCTGGACGGCAAGTTCGCCGCGAAAACCGAGCAGGACCCGAAGACCAAATCGCACAACGTCTCCAAGTCCATCCGGATCGAGGGCGTCCCCGCGGGTGAACACACCGTGACCGTCTCGAACAAGCACGCGAAGCCGAACGTGAAGACGATCTCCGTGACCGTCGGCAAGGGGCAGACCCTGCAGGTCCCCGAGATCGAGATGTGGCTCCCCGATGTCGAGCTCATCATGAAGAGCGGCAGCAGATACCCCGGCCGTTTTACGGATAAGTATTATGCCGCCGGATCCAAGACGTTCGAGCAGATCAGGAACGAGGGCAAGGCGGACGATCCGAACATCAAGATCGCGTTCCATCCCGGCCCCGGCATCACGAGCGAGTACAAGGTGAGCGAGATACGCGACGTCGTGACCCTGGATATCACCGACCCCGCCGGAGAGTGACCATGGAGATCTATCCGGTCTTTCTCCTCGTTTCCTGCGCGGCCGTGGCGCTCCTGGCCGCTGCCCTCTTCGCCCTGACGGTCAGCCGTTCGCCCGCCGTGTACCGCGCCGTGGAACACCTCCCGCGCGAACGCGTCTCCGGCACGGTCCTGGCGCTGCTCGTGCTGATGTGGTGCGTCCCGAACATCCGCCCGATCTTCATGCCCGACTCCCCGTTCCAGCGGGCCATCCTGCCGCTGCTCGCCGTCGCCTTCGTCCTCTCCGCGCTGTTTCTGAACTACCTTTTCGCGCGGGCCTCCGCGGCCGTCCTGATCCTCGGCGCGCACGCCGTCCTGAAGGCCGTGTATCCGCTGAATCCCCCCGGCTATGCGCTCCTGGCCGCGCTGGTGATGGCGGCGGGCGTGATCGGGATCGTGATCTCGGCCAAGCCCTACTGGCTGCGCGACTGGTTCCGCCTGTCGTTCAAACAGCCCGTCGTGCGCTGGTCCTCCGCGGCGTTTTTCCTGATCCTCTGCGCCGTCTCGGGGTTTTGCGCCGTTCAGCTCGCGGGAGCGGGAGCGTGACATGACGCCGATCCCGCCCCCGGACGACGCCGAGCGCGCCTTCCTGCTCGACTGCGTCGGTCCCGATCACCTTGAATCGTTCCTCGCGCTCTGCACGAAGTACGGCGAATTCCTGTACGAGACCAACGAATCGCTGAACCTGACCGCCATCCCGCCCGACGCCTTCTGGAGCAAGCATATCTGCGACTGCGCGCTCGCGCTGAAGGCCCTGCCGGAACTCTTCGCCGACGGCCTCCGCGTCGCCGACGTCGGCTGCGGAGCCGGGCTTCCGGCGTTCCCGCTGGCTGCAGCGCGGCCCGGCCTCGACGTCACCGCCATCGACTCCCGGGGCAAGAAGATCGCGTTCCTCGAACAGGCCGCGTCCCTCTGCGGTCTTGCCAATCTTCACCCCGTCCACGCCCGCGCGAACGAGCTCGCCGCGCAGTCCCGCTACCGCAACGCCTTCCGCACGATCACGGCGCGCGCCGTGGCCGCCTCCGACTCGCTCGTGAAGGAGTGCCGCAATCTGCTGGCCCCCCGCGGCTGTCTCTGCGTCTTCCGCACCGAATCCCAGGCGGACGACGAATGGCCCGCGTTGAGCGACGATCCCCGCCTCCGCGCCGTCCGCACCGCGCAGTACGAACTGCCCCGCGGCGCAGGCACCCGTCTTTTCCTCCAAATCGCCCGATCCTGAGGTCCCGCCGTGCATCTCTTCCGTCTTGACGTCTATGTCCCGGAGACCCATGTGGAATCCGTCAAGCAGGCCCTTTTCGAAGCGGGGGCGGGACGTCTCGGCGCGTACGACTCCTGCTGCTGGCAGACCGAGGGCGTCGGGCAGTTCCGCCCGCTCGACGGCGCGAAGCCGTTCCTGGGCGAACCCGGCCGCGTCGAACGCGTGAAGGAGTGGAAGCTCGAGCTGGTCGTGGAGGAAACCGCGCTGGAAGCCGTTCTGACCGCACTCCGGCGCGCGCATCCATACGAGACGCCCTCCTATCAGTATTGGCCCGTGAACCGCCACTGGCAGGCCTGAAAACGCGTTTCTCCGCCTCTTCTCCCGGCGCACCTCCTTTTCCCTTGTTTTCAGGCACGAAAAAACGCCGCAGACGATTTCGTCATCTGCGGCGCTGTCTTTATCCCCGGCGATCACCGGGGAGCGATCCCGGAACGGATCACTTCGAGTATTTGTCGTTGAATTTCTTCTCGTACGCGACGTCGATCTTCGTATCGGGGATCGTGGTGCCGTTCTTGACCTTTTCGATCACGACGTCGTCGAGCCAGGCCTTGCCCTTGCCCTCGACCAGTATGCCGATGCGGTCGCGGATGGCTTGCGCCGGGATGTCGAATTCGCCGGAGTAGCTGGTCCATTCCTTGGCGTTGGTGGCGTCGAAGAGGACGAGGTCGAGGCAGCGCTGGAAACCGGAGTTTTCGCCGCGGAT
>JAFYBD010000020.1 GCA_017540385.1 Lentisphaeria bacterium | reverse complement strand
GTCCGTGGCGTTCGACGCCGTGAAGTCCGCCGTCGCGAAGAACGCGGACTACCTGCTCATCGACACCGCCGGACGCCAGCAGAACCGCAAGAACCTGATGGACGAGCTGGCGAAAGTCACGCGCATCATCAACAAGGTCCTGCCCGGCGCCCCCCACGAGACCATCCTCACCATCGACGCCAGTCACGGCAGCAACTCCATTTCCCAGGCACGCGAGTTCGCCTCCGTCTCCGGGGCCTCCGCCATGATCCTCACGAAAATGGACGGCACGGGGAAAGGGGGCGCCGCCTGCGCCGCCCAGCGCGAATTCGCCCTGCCCATCCTGTTCGTCGGACTCGGCGAGCAGCCGGACGATCTGCAGGCCTTCGACCCGGAGACCTACGCAAACGCCATCTTCCCTCCGGACGCCGGATCGGAACCCGAACCGTAACACCAAGCCCGAATCACGGAGCTTTTCATCATGCTTTTATCCGTCAGACATTCGCAGATCAACGGCGAGACAGCCGTTCCGGGATCCAAGTCCCACACCATCCGCGCACTTGCCATCGCCGCCCTCGCGAAAGGCACCTCCGTCATCAAGATGCCCCTCGTTTCCGACGACACCCTTTCCTGCCTTTCCGCCGCCTGCGCTCTCGGCGCGTGGATCCGCCGCGGCGACGACTCCATGTGGCAGGTCATCGGCACCGGCGGCCGCCTGATCGAACCCGCGCGCGCCCTCGACATGGGCAATTCCGGCACGGGGCTCCGCATCTTCAGCGCGCTCGCCGGACTCTCCCCCGCCCCGATCTCGTTCGACGGCGACGAATCCCTGCGGAACCGCCCGATGGCGGCGCTGCTCTCCGCGTTGAACGACCTCGGCGCGAAGACCTCGGACGACAACGGCCACTGCCCGCTCACGATCACCGGCCCCATCCACGGCGGCGAGACCACCGTCGACGGCACGTCCTCCCAGTACCTCTCCGCACTGCTCCTGGCCGCCCCGCTCGCGAACGGCGACACGATCCTGAACGTGCCGTTCCTGAACGAGGTCCCGTACGTCGAAATGACCCTCGCCTGGCTGAAGCGCCAGTGCATCAACGTGAAGTACAACAAGAACTACTCGCGGTTCCATGTGACCGGCGGCCAGCAGTTCAAGGGCTTCAACGAGACCATCCCCGGCGACTTCTCCTCCGCGGCGTTCCCGCTCGCGGCCGCCATCGTCACCGGCGGCGGCGTCCTGATCCGCAACCTCGATTTCAGCGATCCGCAGGGAGACAAGGCGTTCGTCGACCTCGCCCGGAAGATGGGCGCACGCATTGAGACCGGCCCGGACTATGCGCTCGTGAAACCCGGCCCCGTGAGACTCCACTCCGCCGAGCTCGACCTGAACTCCACCCCGGACCTGCTCCCCATCCTGTCCGTCGTGGCCGCGTGCGCCGACGGCATCACGGTGCTGAAGAACGTCGCGCAGGCGAGGCTGAAGGAGACCGACCGAATCGCCGTGATGGCGCACGAGCTCACGAAAATGGGCATCCAGGTCGAGGAATTCGAGGACGGCATGGCCGTCACCGGCGGCAAGCTCAAACCCGCCCACGTCGACAGTTTCCGCGACCACCGTGTGGCGATGTCGCTCGCGATCGCCGGCATGACCTGCCGCGAGTCCGACGAACGCAATCCGACCGTGATCGATTCGGCGGAAAGCATCGCCGTGACCTATCCGTCGTTCATCGACGACTTCACGAAGATGGGCGCCGGGTTCTTCGTCGTCTGACGGAGCCCGGAAAAGCCTCTCTGCGCCACGAAATGTGCCCGGACGGGAACTTGCCCGTCCGGCGTCCCCCTGCCCTTGAAAAGCGCCCTTATTGCGCTTTCCCGCCCTGTGTCTTTTTGCCGTTGCCGGCCGGGATGATGATCGGCTCCTCCGCCAGGAAGGGTTCGGCCGCGTCGATGGAGTACGGCATCAGCATGATCTCCAGCTCGTCTTCGGTGGTCTTATGCGGCTTCGCGCCGGCCTTCTTCGGCAGGCGGATGCGGTGCCGGATATGCGCCGCGGAATCGCCGGAATTCGTGACGGTCAGCGCGAGCCGGCCGCCGGTCGCCGTCGCCAGGCTGAACGCGTGGTCGCCGTCGCCGAGCTGGAACCACGCGTACGCGGAGGCCGCGTCGAGATCGGGCACGAAATCCAGCACGAACATCTGTTCCAGGTTCTTCCACGGGGTCTCGTTCACGGTCACTTTGGAGGGATACTTCCCTTTCCACGCGCCGTCCTTGTACACGAGCGCATTGCCCTTCATCAGAAAGACCGCCGACCGGTCGACGTCGCCGTCGATCACGAGGTCGGCCATATCACCGGGCCTGGCAGGTTTCTTCTTCCGAACCACCTCGGCGACAACCTCGGAGGCATCGGGGACCGTCACGTTCTGCTTCAGTTTGTTCGTCCGGGCCTTGTCCGTCCGCATGCTCATCCTGAACTTCAGCGGGATCGCCGTGTCGCGCAAATTTTCCACCTCCAGCAGGATGCCGGCCGGGGCGGGGTCCAGGATCATCGTGACGCCCCCGTCGTCGAAGACGTTCTCCATATCCGGCGCGGTCGCCAAATCGGGCACGAAGTCCAGCTCGAACGGTTTCTTCAGGTCCGTCCACGGCTTCCCGTCGACTTCCACCGACGCCGGCACTGCCTCGCTGAAATAGGCGATCCGGTTCCCATTGAAGACGAACAGCGCGTGCGACTTTTTGGGCATCTCGGCGGAAAGCACGAGTTTGTGCCAGTCGAACGTGAGCCCCGCGAAGAAATCCGGCATCATAAAGGGATTCATGAAGGGCGCGCCGGGAATCCACGACTCCAGCGGCGGGGCCGCCGGGTGCATCTTCCCGTCCGTGGTGTCTTCATCGGTTGCGGCGGGGGCTTTCGCTTCGGTTGAGGCGGGTTTCGCCTCGAGCTCGGGTTCCTGCGCGAAAACGGCGGTCGCGAGCGCTGCCGACAGGACGAGTCCCGTGAAGCAGACGGCCAGGAGAGAACGGTGTC
>JAFYBD010000194.1 GCA_017540385.1 Lentisphaeria bacterium | reverse complement strand
ATCCTCGTGTACTCCGTCATGAGCGAATTCCGCGCCCTCGCCACGGTCAAGTGCGAGGGCATGAAGCTCGGCATCCCCGCCGACGCATCGTCCGATTATTTCTACCGCATGAACGAACGTTACAAGCAGTCGCCGCCCCCGGTCAAATCCCCCCTCATGTCCATGCACCCCTTCCGGGCGTACAAGACGTGGGAGAACGCCGCGCGTTTCACCGACCGCGAGCTGGTGATGGCGTTCCGCGCCCTCGTGGAGGCGAACCGGTCCATCGTTTCGTCCGGCGGAAACGCACGCATCGCACTAGAATTGCTGACCATCAGGATAGCAGCAGGAGAAACAGCAGCATGAGCAAAGCCTCTGACCGTTTTCAGAACCCCCTGATCGCACTCGATATCGGGAACGTGAGCATGAAGCTCTCGTTCGACGAGATGTACGGATACCTCGGTGTCGATCCGAAGGACATCGCCGGAGCCGTTTCGCGGCTCTGGGTGCACGGAACCGCCCTGGAGACCGGCCGCTGCACCGTGCCCGAGTTCCTGGACCGCCTCGACGAGTTCACGGAGCACAAGCACACGCATCAGGAGCTGCTGGATTTCTGGCGGAGCGGGGTCCGCGAGACCATGCCCGGCATGGCGCAAGTGGTCGAAAAGCTCGCTTCGCGCGGCATCCGCTTCTCGTTCTTCTCCGATATCTCCCCGATCCACCTGAACCAGGTCTTCAAATACTGCGAGTTCAGCCACCTGGTCACCGGCGGCGTCTACAGTTTCGAGGTCGGCGCGCTCAAAATGGACGACTGCGTGATGCTGGACGCGTTCGAGGAACGCTACGGCCGCCCGGCCGCGTTCTTCGACGACCGCGAGCAGATCATCCAGCGCGCCACGAGCTACGGCTGGAACGCCATTCAGTTCACCTCGGCGGCCCAGCTCCTGCACGAAGTCAGCGTGATGTTCTGACGCCCTTTTTCCCCGGCTTCCCCGCCGGGCCCTCCGGACGTTCCGCGTCCCGGCGGAAGACCGCGTTGTTCCTCAGCGCCACGGCGCATCCGCCCGCGAACACCGCCCACAGCAGCATCACGAAGACGTTGCCGTATTTCACGTAGAACGTCGGCTTGTAATCCTTCGGCACGCGCACGGTCATGACGCCGGCGGCGGGCTTCTGTTCCCACGGCGTGAGCTCGAACATCCCGGTCTCCGGGTCGATGCGCTTCGTCACGCTGTCCACGGTCCGCCCGAACTGGTCGATGAGCACGCTGAAATTGGAGTTGCCGCACCGGAGCATCGGCAGCCGCGTCTCCACGGTCCGCAGCACGGCGTTCGCGTAATGCTGTTCCGGCTCCGTGCTGGTCGGGTACCACGCGTCGTTCGTGATGACCAGCAGGAAATTCGCGCCGTTCCGCACGAGTTCGCGCGCCGCGTAGGCGAATACGTCCTCGTAGCAGATCATGACTCCGGCGCGCACGCCTTCCGCCAGGTCGACCGGGCGGAACGCCTTCCCCGGCGTGAGGTTGCGCCCCATCCCGACCAGTTCCCCGATGACCGGGAGCGTGTCGTTCAGCGGGATGAACTCCCCGAACGGCACGATGTGGACCTTGTCGTACCGTCCGGCCATGTCGGCGTCGTAACGGATGCTGCCGCCGGTCAGGGGGTATTCCTTCAGCAGCAGGGCGGAGTTGTAGGAGTCGTAATCGGTGGCGGAGCGGACGTTGTCGAACGTGAGCGTGCCCAGCAGGAACGGTATTTTGCTTTCGCGGATGAGCCGGCGGACGCGGCCGCGGTACTCGGCACAGAATTCGCCGCCGCCGTAATAAGCCGCGGGAACGGCCGTTTCCGGCCACACGATGAGCCGGACGGGTTGGAATCCGGGTCCGGTCTCGACCCCGTCCCACAGCCCCTCCGCGGCCTTTTCGTCCGCGATCAGCTGTTCGGACAGACCGGCGCACACGTCCAGCGCCTCCCGCGTGCTCTCGATCCCGCCCTCGCGCCGCTGCGACAGATCGGGCTGGACCACGCCCACGGCGTATTCCGTGACGTTCCCCGGGCCGTACAGCGCGCGATAGCGTTTCCACACGGGGAAGCTCGAACAGGCCGCCGCGCCGACGACCGCGAGCGCCAGGTAGAGCGTCCACGGACGGCGGTACTTCGCGCCGCGGAACACCGCCTGCAGGTCCTTCGCCGTGAAGACGAGCGCGATGTTCACGAGGATCACGAGGAAGCTGAGGCCGTAGATGCCGGTGTATTCGCAGATCTGGATCAGGTTCAGATTCTTCCACTGGGTCGCCGCCAGCAGGTTCCACGGGAATCCGGTGAAGATCCACGAGCGTATCCACTCCAGAATCACCCACCAGGCCGCGATCGTGAGCGTGGCCAGGATCTCGTCGCGCGGCTGGAATCGTTCCACCGTTTCGACTGCGGCCGCTCCCCGGACGCGGATTTCGGGCGGGTACAGCAGATTGCGGCAGACCGCCGGGATCAGCATGGCCCAGAAAGCGCAGAAGACGCCGAGCACGGCCCCGAAGACGAACGGGATCGCGATGTTGATCTCCCGCAGGAAAAACGTGCTCGTGAGGCTCCAGAAATACCCCCAGACCATGCCGTAGGCGAACGCGCGGCGTTTCGACACGTCGAAGCACATCCACAGCAGGGGAGCCACGCAGACCCACGCCGCCGGCTGGAAATTCACGCCGGGGAACGCCGTGGTCAGCGCCGCGCCGGTCAGCGCCAGCACCAGCAGATCGCGCACGGTGCGTTTCCAGGAGACCCGGAACGCGAGCATCTCCGGCGAGGCGTTTGCGGCCCGAAACGGGCGAAAATATATCGAAAAACGGCTTTCTTTCATGAAAAATCGCCTTTTGTTTAAAGTTCGCGAGAAAAAGACTGGAAAAAAACAGGTTCACAATGTAATTTATATCATGTTTGAGAAAAACAAAATCTCTTTCGTTATTTTGGACGAAAAAAAATGCAGACAGCCAAAGAACGTTATTTCGACCACCTGGTCATAGGAAGCGGGCTGGCGGGGCTTTCCACCGCTCTCATGCTCGCGGAACATCACGCCGGTTCCATCGGCATCATCACGAAGAGCTCCATCGACGACTGCAATTCGAAAATGGCGCAAGGCGGCATCGCCTGCGTCACGGACGTCGGCGACACCTTCGAGGAACACCTCGCCGACACGCTCGAAGCGGGCGCGCATCTCTGCTCGCCGGAAGCCGTCATGGGCATCGTCCGGAAGGGCCCGGAGCGCATCCGCTGGCTCATCAACGACATCGGCACGCACTTCACCACCCGCGAGGAAATGGGCAAGGAACCCGCCGAGGCCGGTCACTGCGATTTCGACCTCGGACGCGAGGGCGGCCACCACAAGCGCCGCATCCTCCACGCCGGAGACGTCACGGGCGAGGAGGTCGAACGCTCCCTCATCGCGGCCTGCCGCGCCAATCCCGACATCACCGTGCTCGAATACCACGTGGCGATCGACCTCATCAGCACCTGGCACATGGGCTGGATGGGCGAAAACCGCTGCATCGGGGCCTACGCGCTCGACGTGCGCGAAAACTCCGTCGTCGCCATCACCGCCCTCTCCACCACGCTCGCCACCGGCGGCTGCGGCAAGGTCTATCTCTACACCAGCAACCCGGACGTAGCCTGCGGAGCGGGCGTCGCCATGGGCTACCGCGCGTTCGCCCAGATCGCGAACATGGAGTTCTACCAGTTCCACCCGACCATCCTCTTCCACCCGAAAGTGAAGTCGTTCCTCATCAGTGAGGCGCTCCGGGGCGAGGGCGGCGTGCTGAAGATTTCGCGCAACGGCGGCGAGCCGGTCGAGTTCATGCAGGACTACCATCCGATGAAGAGCCTCGCACCGCGCGACGTGGTCGCCCGCGCCATCGACAACGAGCTCAAACGGTCCGGCCAGGTCTGCGCGTGGCTGGATATGCGGCACCACGACCGCGAATTCCTCCAGCGCAGGTTCCCGAACATCTTCGCGAAGTGCATGGAGGCCGACGTCGACATGTCCCGCGACCTCATCCCGGTCGTCCCCGCGGCGCATTTCAGCTGCGGCGGCGTGAAGACCGACCTGAACGGCTACACCGGCATCCCCGGACTCTACGCCGTCGGCGAGACCGCGTGCACCGGACTCCACGGCGCGAACCGCCTGGCCAGCAACAGCCTGCTCGAAGCGCTCGTGGTGCCCGCGAACGCCGCCGAACACATCGTCGCCAACCTCGACGATCTTCGCGCCGGACTCGCGAACCGCAAGGCCCCGCCGTGGTCCAGCGGCGACGCCACCTCCTCCGACGAACAGGTCGTCATCACGCACAACTGGGAGGAGATACGCCGGTTCATGTGGGACTACGTCGGCATCTACCGCACCAACAAGCGGCTCGAACGCGCCAAGGCGCGCATCGTGAACATCCGCCGCGAAATCGACAAATACTACTGGGATTTCCACCTCACGAAGGACCTCATCGAACTCCGCAACCTCGCGACCGTGGCCGAACTCATCATCGACTCCGCCATGAGCCGCAAGGAAAGCCGCGGACTGCACTTCAACGCCGACTACCCCGACCGCGATCCCTCGCTCGACGGAGTCGACACCATCCTTCAGAAACACTTCTCCCCGATTTCCAGATAACGAATGGCTACTTCCCTCAAAAACAAAATCGACCCCTACATCCTCGACGTCATCGGACGGCTCCGTTCCGCCGGATACGAGACCTATCTCGTCGGCGGCGCGGTCCGCGACATCCTCCTCGACCGCACCCCGAAGGACTACGACGTTTCCACCTCGGCCACCCCCGAGGAGGTCCGCAGGGTCTTCCGCGACCGTCACACGCTCATCATCGGACGGCGTTTCCGCCTGGTCCACCTCATCCGCGGCCGCGACATCACCGAGATCAGCACGTTCCGCAAGCGCCCCGACCAGGAGGAACAGGCCGACCGCCCGAAACGCTGCGAGAACGCCCCCGAAAACATGATCTTCCACGACAACTCGTTCGGCACCTCCCGCGACGACGCGTTCCGCAGGGATTTCACCGTGAACGCCATCTTCTACGACCCGGTCGACGACAGGCTGGTCGATCACACCGGGCTCGGCGTGCGCGACCTCCGCGACGGGATCGTCCGCACCATTGGCGACCCCGCCTTGCGGTTCGAGGAGGACCCCGTGCGCGTGCTCCGCGCCATCAAGCTCGTCGGCCAGTACGGATTTGCGATGGAGCCGGAGACCGGAAAGGCCGTCCGGGCGTCGATCGAGCTCATCGAACACGCCTCCCCGTCGCGTCTTTCGCTCGAACTCGAGAAGATCCTCCGCAATTCCTACACCGGCTCCATCCTGAAGGCGTTCCACGACTACGGATTCCTCCGCTACTACCTCCCCGAGCTCGACGCCCGGTTCGGCACCCCGCAGATGGACTACGCCCTGGCGCTGCTCGGTCTCCGGGGCGAACGCATCCGCTCCGGCATCTTCCGCGCCAGCCTCTCCACCGCCGTCGCCATGGTTGCGCTCCCGTTCGCCGAGGACGAGATCGGGCGTACGGAGCCAGGCGGTCTCTGGGAACCTTACTACGGCGTGGAATCCGATCTGCGCCACCTGGTGCTGAGGCTCTTCTCCCCGCTCGTGCTGACCCACCGGACCACGTCCGACACGGTCTGCAACCTCATCATGCAGCCCCGTTTCTTCGCCCACCGCAAACTTCACGCCATGGCGGACCGCAAAGGCTATCCCGGGGCGCGCGAATTCGCCATCATCCAGAACCTCCTGGCGTGGCGCATCCCCGCATTTGAGGACAGCTGCCCGCTCCCGGTCCGTACCGCATCCAACTCCCCGAAACGCCGCCGTCCTCCGCGCCGCAGACACGGCCGGGGCGACCGCAATTCTTCCCCGGACGCTTCCGGCGGGACGGAAAAAACCGCCGACGTCCCCGATTTCCCGGACGCGTCCGAATCCGGGCTCTGAACACAGAAAGGGATTGACCGAATCATGAAACCGCACATCCTCTCCATTCTCCTGGCCGGGCTCCTGGCCGTTCCGTTCGCCGTCTCCGCAGCGGAGGTCGGCGGCATCGTGACCCCCGCCAAGGACCTCGGCAAGCTCTCGCTCGTCGCCGGAACCCCGCGGAAATCCGACGCGCCGCTGCAGGTCTATCTGTTCTTCGATCCTGCCCTCCCGGGCGCGAAGAACGTCCTCCGCATGGTCGATTCCATCTACGAGCAGTCGCTTGAAAACAAGGACAGACCCGCCTCGTTCTGCGCCATCTCCCGCACGGGCAAGGCGCGCACCGCCGCCCTCGAACTCTCCAAGTTCCGCATGCCGGTCTACGGCGACGACAACGGCGCGGTCTATCCCGAGTTCGCCGGCACCGAGGTCGTGATCCCGTTCGCCATCGTCACCGACGGCGAGAAGATCGTGTGGAAGGGCGTGCCGCAGGAACTCGAAAACGTGGTGAAGGACCTCCAGAACGGCAAGTTCAGTTTCGACTCCCAGCTGAAACTTGAGACGATGCACAAGGACCTCCAGAACGCCATTCAGACCGGGCTCTCCTCCGTCATCGTCTCCACCGCCGACAAGATCCTCGCCCTGCGTCCCGACGACCAGATCGCGATCCAGGCCAAACTCTTCGTCTACGAGAGTACCGGCCGCATCAGGGAGAACAACGCCGCCGTGCAGGCCATCGCCGCGAAGGTGAAGGACAACGTCGACGTGCGGCTCCTGCTGCTCGGCTACTACGAACGCACCGGCGAGACCGACAAGTTCACGCAGGAACTCGCCGCTGCGTTCCGCGATTTCTCCTCCTCCCCCGCCGCACAGTCGCGCCTGCTGGCGTTCGCGTTCGAAGAGGCCCCGTTCGGCTGGCTCCCCGTCGCCGAGGTCGTTCCCGCGGCTGCGTCCGTGAAGAAGGCGTTTGCCGGCACCGGCGGCACCAGCGAGGCCTTCTCCTGCGAATTCTCCGCACGCGCCTCCTATCTCACGCTCGACATCGACGCCGCAATCGCCGACCAGACCCGCGCCGTGACGCTTTTCAACGGCACCGAATTCCTGCCGGAGGCGAAGCAGACCCTGGCGTACTATCAGGGCGTGAAGGAGCTCCGGTCCAAGTCCAATCCGTGAGCCGACGGGAGTTCGCCGTGAGCACGAAGATCGTCCTTTTCTCCGACATCCACGAGCACGCGGTGTTCTCGCCGCGCGCGTTGCTGGACAAACGTCTCTTCGGGCTCTTGAACTCCACGTTCTGCCGCGGCGGCAGTTACCGCATGGAACGCACCGACGCGGCCGTCCGCACGATTCTGAACGACCTGAAGCCGGACGTGATCGTGTTCTCCGGCGACGCCGTCAGCACGTCCGATCCGCGCGAATTCGATTCCGCCCTGAACCGCCTGCGTCCGCTGGTCGACAGCGGCATCCCGATCCTCTTTTCGCCCGGCAACCACGACCGCTACGTGCGCGACCGGACCTGCCGCGAGGGGTTCGAACGTTTCCGCATCGCCCTGACCCGGTCCTGCCCGCTCGAATGGCCCGCCGTCTATGAGACAGAGGAACTGCGTTTCGCCGTGATCGACTGCGCCCGGCCGTTCAATCCGGTGCTTTCCTGCGGACAAATGTCGCCCGAAACCGCCTCGTTCCTGGAATCCGAAGCCGCGAAATCCGATCCCCGGCCGCTCGTCTGCGTGGGGCATTTCCCGCTCCGCAACAATGCCCTCCTCGAATTCCGCCACCGTCTGATCGGCAGCGCGCGTGCGACGGCCCTGCTCGAAAACGGTTCGATCGCGCTGTCATTGGCCGGGCACGTTCATCTTCCCTCCCAGTCGCTCGATGCGCGCGGACGCGGCGAGATCATCGCCGGGTCGCTCACCAAATGGGATATCCTCCGCGAGATCACGTTCGACGGCGGCGTCTTCACCGTCCGGGACCTCGCGTCCGACGGCACCCCCCGCTGAGCATAGTCGTTGATAGCCCAATTCTTGTGCTAAGACCGAAAACCTAACGTTAGGTTTAGTTCCTATTTGAGCAGGAACCCGTACTGATAGATTTTGGGTTCGATCTGAGCTGAGAGGTTCTTGTAGGCCAGCTTGAACGCATCCAGCAACGCCATGTAGGTGGCGTCGGAACTGTCGGGATTCATGATGCCGCGGGCATTGCGCCCTTGGAAGTATTCTCGGATGTCGTAACGGCTAATATACCATTAGCTTACGGTGTTTCAAGAGGAAAAACAAAAGGATTCGAAAAAAAAGACGATGATTGAACGCTCAGTGTTTGGCGTTTCTTTCCCAGAAGACGCCGTCCTCGTATCCCTGGATGCTCTTATCATGCTCCGCACGACGGATGCGCTCCAGGGCGAGGCAGCAGTAATCCAGCTCGCGTTCGATGACGGTGAACTTGCGTCCGAGCTTCTTCGCCGTGGCCGCAGTGGTGCCGCTGCCCCCGAACGGGTCCAGCACCAGGTCGCCCGGGTCCGTGCTCGCGAGGATGAGCTTCGCGATCAGCTTTTCGGGTTTCTGCGCCGGGTGGTCGGTGTTCTCCGGCATCGACCAGAACGGCACGGAGATGTCGTCCCAGAAATTCGATGCGCCGGTGAGGCGGAATTTCCCGGCGTCCTCCTCGGACCAGTCTTTCGGGCGGCCGTTCTCGCGGTAAGGGGCGATCACGCGTCGTTTCATCCGCACGGCGTCGGCGTGGAATACGGTTTTGTTTTTTGGCGGCGCGACCGCATACCAGATGTCCTCGCAGGCGTTTTTCCAGTTCGACGGCGACGACCGCCCCTTCTCGCGCTGCCACGTGATCCGGTTCAGCACGAGGAAATGCCGCCGCAGGATCTCGTAACACGCCGGACTGCATTTCCAGTCGCAGCACAGATACACCGCGCCGCCCGGCCGGATCAGACGGCGCACCAGCGGCATCCAGGATGCGAGGTAGTCGCGGTAGGCGTCCTCGGAGCGTGAACGGAACATCGTGCCGTTGAACTCTTTCGTGAGGTTGTACGGCGGGTCCAGCACGGCCATCGCCGCGAATCCCTCCGGCAGATGGTTCATCACTTCGAAACAGTCCCCGGCGAACACCCGGTCGGCGGCTTCTTTGCGCGTGAGCGGCCCCGTCGGCAAAGGCGCGAGCTTCTTCGCCAGCGTTTTCTTCTGCGCCGGGGTCAGCACGAGCGTGCGGTTGTTTTTAGCGCGGGGTCTGTCGTCCATGATCCTGGCCTCGGCGTTGTCCGGGCGGAAATGCGGAGTGCGACCGGTTTTACTTCGCGGCCGGTTTGCCCTGGTACGTCTGGTAGGGCTGGCCGTATTTCGACAGCAGGAGCACGCCGTCGCTGCGGATGGCGAACCGGGTGTTGCCGATGTGGTTTTCGCTCTTGTCCTCGATCAGGATGAACGCCTCCTCGGAGGCCTTTCTGCCCGCGCCGGAGTAGACGAAGTGATCCTGGCCGTACTTCGAAGCCGGGGCGGGCTTCTCCGGGCTCAGCTTGTCCGGGAATTTCCCGTCGTTCTGTTCGGCGTATTCGATGCAGAGCACATGGTATTTGCGGAGCGAATCGCGGCAGGCGCTGCGCGAGACTTCCTCGGGCGTCAGGGCTTTTTTGCCCATCGGGATCGACAGCACGGCCGCCGCGCCCAGCGCGGGCAGCAGCTTCAGGATGTTCCGCTGCCAGTGGCGTTCCGCACGCATGTACAGCACGGCCGTGATCGCCACTGCGACCACCAGCGCGAACTGGAACGGGATGCGCACGAGGAGCGCCTTGTTCTGCACGATGTACTCCTGGAACGCGAAATAGTCCTGCGCGGTCGCGAATTTGGCGCGGTTGGCCTCCAGCAGCTTCAGGGGCAGGCCGGACTCCATGAAGAAGAGGAAGACGACGGCCAGGAAGAGCAGGACGTACGGATACGCGTAGACGGTCTGGAACAGCAGCTTGAGATTGCTCCAGATGCCCGACGGCGTGAAGTCCAGCAGGTGGAAATGCTCATGACGGTGCCGGTGGTGGTGATGATGGTGGTGCTTGTGCTCGCCGTGTTTGTGCTTGTATTCCGAGTTCGTGTCGGCGAGATTGCCGGTTTTCACGGCGTTCTGCGCCGGAGCCGCGGGAGCGGATGCGTTCAGCGCGTCCGCCTGTTTTTCTTCCGGGGTGTTGGTGGGGTTTTCCATGAGTTCGGTCACCTGGATTGTCCGGCGGCTTCCCGCGGGATGCGGGCGCACCGGAGTTCAACTGATTGTCGTGTTGCCATTGGATTGCATTTAATAATATAATGGCGCAGGGGCGCGTTTGCAAGAAGCGAACGGCGGAAAAGCGTCCTTTTTCGCAAAAAAAGCCGCTGTCCGTGAGGAATCCCGTTTCCGGCGCCGTCCTTCGTCAGAGGGCCGTTCCCGGCTCGTTTGCGCGCGAAACCAGCCAATCCGCCAGCTCCGGCTCGATCTCCCGCAGCGGATCCATCACGAATCCCCTGCGCGCGGCTTCGGGATGCGGCACGGTCAGGTCCGGCAGGGCGATCGTCTCGTGCCCGAAGAGGATGACGTCCAGGTCGAGGGTGCGGGAGACGTGGTGCGGGTGCTCGTTCGGACGGCCGTTTTCCGCCTCGATCCGCCGGCAGAGCGCGAGCAGTTCGGACGGCGTGCCGTTCCAGTAGCCCGACACTGCGGCGTTCACGAACGCACCGGCTCCGGGCTCGCAGTCCACGGGCTCCGTCGTGTACAGAGACGAAAAGCGCCGGATGCGGAATCCGGCGCCGTAGAGCGATTCACGGGCCCGGCGGAACGCTGCGGGGACGTCCCCGATGTTTCCGCCGAGCGCTATGACGCAGAGAGTATCGGGCATCAGCAGTCGAACGTGAACGCGTTGAACGCGCTGACGGCCTCGGCGATCTCCTTCACGAGCTCGGCCGGAACGGCGCTTTCGGCGCAGGCGGCCAGGATGGAGTGCGAATTCTCGAGGCTGTGGGGCGCGCGGACGTCGACGATGTTGATGTTGTTCTTGCCGAGCAGGCCGGTGATCTTGCCGATGATGCCGGGGGCGTCTTCGTATTCGACGAAGAGGTAGTTGCCTTCGGGGTGGATGTAGATGCCGTCGAAGGAATTGATGCGGGAGATCATGAGTCTGCCCTCGGCGATGGTGCCGCGGATGGAGATGCGGTCTGCGCCGGAGATGAAGTCGAGCGTGATGGCTTCGCCGTAGTGCTTGCTCTCGTCCACTTCGCGGGTCACGAACTGGATGCCGCGGGATTCGAGGTACTTCAGAGCCTCGTCCGCGCCGCTGAACGCGTCGAACTGCGGGCAGATGGCGGCCGTGACCGGCGCGATCATCCACTTGGAGAACTGGTGGAGCTTGCCGTAGCAGCTGAGCTCGATCTTGGAGATGGCGCGGCCGTTCAGGTAGGCGGCGCCGAGCCCGGCGAGCACGGAGGCGAGCTTCTGGTAGTTCTCGTCGAGTCCGTCCGGCACGCCCTTGTTCACCACGCAGGCGGTCACGCCGTCCTCGAAATACGCCACGGTCTGGTCGGCGGCGCGCTTGGCGGCCAGGTAATTCGCTTCCTTCGTGCTGGCGCCGAGGTGCGGGAGCATGATGTCGGCGATGTCGGCCACGGTCTTGTCTCCGGCGGCGTCCTTCGGATACACGTCGTTGCAGAAGATGAGGTCATTTTCCTTCTTTGCCGCACGGATGGCTTCCTCGTCCACGATCCCGGCGCGGGCGCAGTTCACGAGCATGGCGCCCTTCTTCATCAGGCCGAGCAGCTTGGCGTTGATCATGCCGCGGGTCTTGTCGTTCTCGGGGATGTGCAGCGACACGATGTCGGACTGCGCGAAGACTTCCTCGACGCTGCAGAGAGTCGCGCCGAGATGGGCCGCCAGGTCGGCGGAGAGGATCGGGTCGTACGCGAGGATCTTCACGTCGAACCCGGAGAGACGCTTGATGAGGAGACGGCCGATGTTGCCGAGGCCGAGGATGCCGACGGTCTTGCCGGTGAGCTCGCGGCCCATGAAACTCTTCTTCTCCCACTTGCCGGCACGGGTGGACTGGTCGGCCGGCACGAGCTTGCGGTAGGCCGCCAGGATCAGCGCGATCACTTCTTCGGCCACGGCGTTGGAGTTCGCGCCGGGAGTGTTCATCACGTCGATCCCGAGCTTGCGGGCGTGGCGGATATCGATGTTGTCGAAGCCGGCTCCGGCGCGGACCACGAGCTTCAGGTCCTTCAGACCGTCCATGATCTCAGGAGTGACTTTCTCGCTGCGGACGATGATGGCGGAGGCGTCGGAGTTTTCGGCCGCCAGGTCGGACAGCTGCACGTCCGGGTTCTGCACGACGGTGAAGCCGTGTTCGCTCAGAATCTTTTCAACGACTTTGTCAAGTTTTGTGGGGATGAGGACTTTTCTCATGTTGGTCTCCTTGATGCGTTGCATGGTCGGTGATAGCTTGCTCCAAAATAATTTTGGAGCATATAATATACACCCGGTTGCGGCAACTTTCCAACCGATTCCCGAAAAAACTGTGTTTTTGCCGCGAAAACCCCGGTCCCGGACGCGAATATCCCATCGGGCGGTCAGCATGGTCTCCCGGCGGGACGGGTTCGGATCGAGCCGGGAGATTACAATTCCATGAGGGCCGCGTCGCGGAGGACCTCCGCCACGGTCGGATGCGGGAAGATCGTCCCGGTGAATTCCTGCGCGGTCATCCGCTGCGTCACTGCCATCGCGGCCGCCGGGATGATCTCCGACGCCGGATTCCCGACGATCGTCACGCCCAGGATGCGTTTCCCCTCGTCCAGCACGAGTTTCAGGATGCCGTTCCCGCCCTCGTTCTCCGCCTGATACCGCCCGCTCAGCAGCAGCGGTACCCGGAGCGACTTCACGTTCAGGCCGCGCGCCCTGGCGCTTTCCTCGGTCTCGCCGACGGACGCGACCTCGGGATTCGTGTAGATGACCGACGGCACGGCGTCGTACCGCATCGTGTCCTCGACTCCGCGGATGATGTTCACCGCCGTTTCCGCTTCGCGGTATGCCGTGTGGGCGAGCATGGAGACGCCGGTCGCGTCCCCTGCGGCGAATACCCCCGGCACGTTCGTCCGCATCTTCTCGTCGGTCAGGATTCCGCCGTTTGGCCTGAGCTCGATCCCGAGCGATTCGAGGCCGATCCCCGCGGTGTTCGGCTTGCGTCCCGCGGCTGCCAGGACCAAATCGGTTTCGAGCTCGAATTCCGTCCCGTCCTGCTTGACCCCGGCGACGCGGCCCGGTTCGAGTTTCTGCACCCGGCAGCCGGTCAGGAATTTGACTCCGCGCGCCGTGTAGTTCCGCTGAAGCAGGTTCGATGCGTCCTTGTCGAGCCGGCCCCCGATCCGGTCGAGCATCTCGACCACGGTGACCTCGGCCCCGGCAGAGTTGAAATACGACGCCATTTCGAGTCCGATCGCCCCGGCCCCGAGCACGACGAGGCGCTTCGGAACCTCGCGCAGCGCCAGGATCTCGCGGTTCGTGACGGCGAATCCGCTCTCCAGCGCTTTGCGCAGTCCGGGGATCGGCGGGATCGCGGCGGACGAACCGGTCGCGATCAGGACGTTTTTCCCGGTATATTCGGCGTCGCCCGCCCTCACGATGAATTCGCCGACGTCGTTTCTGCCCGCCAGCGTGCCCCATGCCCGGACCACGGTCGCGCGAGCCTTCTTCATCTGCATTTCCACGCCCGCGACGAGCTTCTGCACGAGCTTGTCCTTCCGCGCCACGACGAACGCGTGGTCGAGCTCGGCTCCGGTCGTTATCACGCCGTATTTCTGCGCTCCGCCCTTTGCATAATCGTACAGCTTCGCCGAGTACAGCAGCGTCTTGGTCGGGATGCAGCCCTCGTTGAGGCAGACCCCGCCCAGCATGTTCCCCTCGAAAATCGTCACGCTCAGCCCGAAATGTCCGGCGCGTTCGGCCGCGCGGAACCCCGCGGGTCCCCCGCCCAGGATCAGCAGATCACAGCTCATCTTTTCCGTCTCCGGTTGAATTTGAACGGCCGCCCGCTCAGATGACCTCGATCCCGGCCGCGCGGAACGCCGCCTTGATCGATTCCGGCGCTTTCGAGTCCGTGATGAACGTGTCGACGTCCGAGAGCCGCGCGAACGTGAACGGCAGGATCGAGTTCAGTTTCGAGCTGTCCATCATCATGATGACCCGCCGCGCCGACGCGATCACCGCGCGCTTCAGCACACATTCGTGCTGACCGCCCACGGAGAACCCCGTGGCGTCCGTATAGCCCGATGCGCACATGAACGCCGTGTCGATGTTCAGCGTCTTCAGCTGGTCGAGCACGTTGAGTCCGGAGATCGAGATCGTCTTTCGCGCGAGCGTTCCGCCGAGCAGGATGACTGTCGGATTCGTCTTTTTGAGCACGATCTCGATCCCGATGTTCGGCGCCGAGGTGATCACGATCAGGTTGCGGTCCGGCAGCTCGCGGGCGAACATCATCGCCGTGGAGCCTGCGTCCAGGAACATGCTGATGTCGGTTTCGACGAGCGAGGCCGCCTTCGTCGCGATCTCCTGCTTGAGGTCGCAGTTGCGCTTCTCGCGTTCGCCGTACATCCCCACGCTCACCTCATAGCTCGTCGGCATGATCCGCGCCCCGCGTTTCGTGCGGATGAGGAACCGTCTCTGCTCCAGGAACTCCAGGTCGCGCCGGATCGTCATCTCGGACCAGTCGGAAAATGCGTTCGAGAGCTCCGACAGCGTCACGTCTCCTTTGCGTTCGATATAGCGTTTGATGGCTTCCTGTCTTTCTTTCATGGTGTGTCCTCGGTTGTTGGTTGGGGATTGTGAGGTCGTTTGAACTCGGATGTGTGCGGGTTGCTCCATACGCGGTTTGAGCTCGATTCAGAGCGCACCGGAGACTTTCCGCCCGCGTGTTCCCCGCGACGGAGGCCGGGAGAAAGTGCGCCATCCTGTCTGCGGATGACATAATGTAATATATTCTAACACAAAAGTCAAGCAGATTTGTGAAATAATCTCAAATCATCTCAACATTTTTCTGCCGTTTTACTGTGATTCTGTTTCAAAACCGGGTCTGTTGTGTTCAAGTGTGAGCTCGTTTGAGCTTGATCTGACCGGTCGCGGGATTCTGTCGCCTGGTAACACGATCTTGTGAATGTCGCCCCGGCATTGTGATATGATCGCCTGTTGCATGATATCTATGATCCATATCAATCGCGTATATGCGCGCACATGCGTTGCGGATGCGTTGATTCCCGGGTATCCGCCCGGGCAGGGGCGGTTTCTTGATTTTTCTTGGTTTTTTTAGGGAAACCGGCTTGACAAAGTGAGGAAATGGGTGTATTTTATATTCTGCCGGTTCGAAAAAGAGTCGGTGTTCACCTCAAAATGATGCAGCGTTGGATCTGGTTTCCGCGGAGTCGGGTGCCGACTCGGAAGAAAAATCGAAAAATCTTTCGAAACTGGCTTGACAAAGCAGAAAAGCGTGCTACATTAAATAGCACCGCCTGATGAAACGCGAGTGGAATTGAGGTGGTGATCATTGAGAAGCCCGGACTGACCGGGACGGTGTT